>JBEQBS010000023.1:0-18546 GCA_041639675.1 Rubritepida sp.
CGCCGCCGGCCGGCGCCGCGCCGCCGGATTCCAGCCGGCGCAGGATGTCGCCCGGCGTCGGCAGCTCGCTGACATGGGCGAGGCGGATCAGCACCATCTCCGCCGCGGCCAGGCGGTCGGGGGCGGCGTTCACCTCCTCGATGCCCTTGAGCACCATCTGCCAGGCGCGCGCCAGCACGGGCACGGAGAGCGTGGCGGCCAGCGCCGCGCCGCGGGTGCGCTCGGCCTCCGGCAGGGCGGCGTCGTCCTTCAGGGCGGGGATGGCATGGAAGCGGGTGAGGGTGTGCACCTGCTCCAGCAGGTCCTGCATCACGGTCAGGGGCTCGGCGCCGCATTCATGCGCCTCGGCCATGCGGCCCAGCGCGGCGGGCAGGTCGCCCTTCAGCGCGGCCTCCAGCATGTCCAGCACCAGGCCGCGATCGGCCAGGCCCAGCATGTCGCGCACCTGCGCGGCGGAGACGGTGCCGCCATCGCCCAGCGCGATCGCCTGGTCGAGCAGGGACAGGCCGTCGCGCACCGAGCCATCGGCGGCGCGGGCCAGCATGGCCAGCGCGTCGGGTTCCACCGCCGCCCCTTCCAGCCCGGCGATGCGCGCGAAGTGCCGCTGGAGGCGCTCCTCCGGCACGCGGCGCAGCGCGAAGGTCTGGCAGCGGGAGCGGATGGTGATGGGCACCTTCCGCAATTCCGTGGTGGCGAGGATGAAGGTGATGGAGGGCGGCGGCTCCTCCAGCGACTTGAGCAGGGCGTTGAAGGCCTGCTCCGTCAGCATGTGCACCTCGTCCAGGATGAACACCTTCTGGCGGCCCTGGGCGGGGCGGAAGCGCAGCGCCTCGCGCAGCTCCCGCACGTCGTCAATGCCGCGGTTGGAGGCGGCGTCCATCTCCACCACGTCCGGGTGGCGGTCGGCCATGATGGCCTGGCATTCGGGGCAGGTGCCGCAGGGGTCCGCCGTGGGACCGCCCGTGCCATCCGGGCCGACGCAGTTCAGCGCGCGGGCGATGATGCGCGCGGTGGTGGTCTTGCCGACGCCGCGCACGCCGGTGAGCAGGAAGGCATGGTGCACGCGGCCGCGCGCGAAGGCGTTGCGCAGCACCCGCACCAGGGCTTCCTGGCCGATCAGGTCGTCCAGCGCCTGGGGGCGGTACTTGCGGGCCAGCACGCGGTAGGGGGCGTTCGGCACGGGCGGCGCCGCGGGCTTCGGGGGCGCGGGCGCCTCGTCCATCCCGAACAGGCCGGGGCCATCGGGGGCCGGGGGCTCGGGGATGTCCTCGTCCGGGGCGGGCAGGTCGCTCGTCATGCGTATCCCGGGCTTGAGGGGTGGAAGGCCGGCCTGCGACCCGGGCGAGAACCCGTTACGGCTGCTTCCTTCCGGACCTGACCGGGTTGGCGAGGGGCCCGTCCGCCGCCGACCTTCCGCCCCCCATATCGCGCGCGGGTCGGCCGGAAGCAACCCCGCCCCGCCCTGCCACGTTGGCCGGGCATGACCGAGCAGCCGATGAACAAGGTGGATGCCCGCCAGGGCGACAAGCGCCGGATGAACAGCCGCGTCCTCGTCTGGGGCCTGGCCCTGGTCGTCGCCGCCTTCGTGGTGGGCTATTTCATCGCGTGATCGGACATGCGGCCAATCACGCCATGAGTCCTGGCCGTGCCCTCACCACCATCGCCCATGGCGATGGCTCCGCCGGGCGCCGCCCCCCTGGCGGCTTGGCTTCGGCCCCCTGAAGGGGCCGGCGCGCGCCGTGCGCGCGCATCCTCCGTGCGCGATGGAAGTCCTGCCGGGTCGGCGCTTGCTGGCCGGCGCTTGGCTGCGCCTTTGCGCCTCTGAAGGTGTGGGGTGGCGTTGCGCTTGGCCGGCGGTCCCGGTTGGCTGTCGTTCGCCTGTGGCGTTGCGCGTGGTGCGGGCTGGCCGGCGCCCGCCTGCGGCGTCGCGCCCTTCCCGCCGGGGGGCGCTGCCGCTTCCGGCCAGGCCGCGCTTCACGCCCGCCCCGCCCCGTGGCAGGGTCCGCCGCGATGCTTTCCATCCCCGCCAGCCGCCCCAACGCCTATACCGGCTCCCCGCTCGACCGCGCCTCCGGTCGGCGGGACGACGCCGCCTTCATCGCCGATGCGCTGGCCGATCCGGCGGCGCTCTTCGCCCCGGTCTGGCGTGCGCGCTCCCTGCTGGCCAATGTCGAATCCGGCCGGCCCGAGGCCGTCCTGCTTTCCGGCGAGGCCGCGCGGCTGCTGCGGCTGGATGAGCGCAACCCCTGGGCCTTCCTGGGCCTGTGGGACGGCCGCCCGGTCTTCGCCGTGGATTGCTCCACGCAGGAGGACCCGCTGCCCGGACAGGCGGCCGCCTTCCATGACCTGCGCGCCGTGGCCGGCCTGCTGCCGCCGGGCGAGGCCAGCGTGCTGGCCCATGCGCGCGGCCTGATGCACTGGCGCGTGAAGCACCGCTTCTGCGGCGTCTGCGGCTCGGCCTGCGAGCCGCGCTCGGCCGGCAACGCGATGGCCTGCACATCCTGCGCCGCCCAGCACTTCCCGCGCACCGACCCCGCCGTCATCATGCTGGTGGTGCGCGGCGACCGCTGCCTGCTGGGCCATTCGCACCGCTTCCCCAACACCACCATGTTCAGCACCCTGGCCGGCTTCGTCGAGCCGGGCGAAAGCCTGGAGGAAGCGGTGCGGCGCGAGGTGTTCGAGGAAACCGGCGTGGCGGTCGGGCTGGTGCGCTACCACTCCTCCCAGCCCTGGCCCTTCCCCTCCTCCATCATGCTCGGCTTCCATGCCGAGGGGCTGACGGAGGACATCGCCATTGACCCCGAGGAGCTGAAGGACGCCCGCTGGTTCACCCGCGCCGAGATCGCGGAACCCGAGGCGCATGGCTTCTCCCTGCCGCGGGTGGATTCCATCGCGCGGCGCCTGATCGAGGACTGGCTGCACGCATGAGATTCGCGCCCTTCATCCTGCTGGCGCTGGCCGGCTGCGCCGCCTCCCAGCAGCGCATGCAGACCGACGTGCTCGGCAACCGCCTCTCGCCCGAGCAGGAGGAATGCCGCGCCGAGGCCCGCCGCTCGCCCGAGGTGCGGGCCACCTACCGCGAGGTGAACCCGACGCCGAACAGCGTGAACGATGCGCGCATCCGCGAGGAACGGCGCATCGCCGAGACCACCGCCTGGCGGCGCTGCCTGCGCGAACGCGGGCTGGCGCTGCCGGGCGGGGTGGAGATCATCCGCGGGCTGTGACGCCCGCGGATGGCCGGGCCATCACGCCTTGCGGATGGTCCCGTCGTCGCGCTCAACCTCCACCTCGGTGCGGCGCAGGGTGTCGCGCACCGTCTCGGTGCGGGTGTCGCTGTCCTTGCGCACCACCACCTCGCCGGTGACGCGCGCCTCCTTGGCGATCACCGCCTCCTCCTCGGACTCGGTGGCCTCGATCACGCGGTCCTGGAACAGGTGGTCGGCATCCGTCACCGGGCGGTCCACCGCGCGGCGCTCCACGTCCACCGTCTGGCGGGTCAGCGTCACCTGCTCCTCCACCGGCGTCTCCACCACGTAGGAGCGGATGCGCACGCGGCCATGCGCCGTTTCGCGCTTGCCGACGCGAAGCCGCTCCTCCACGACCGGGATCGCCTCGTGGCGGCCATCGGCGGCGTAGCCCTCATGCCCGGGCCGGGCGCCAGAGATGTTGGTGCCCAGCGTGTCGTCCGTCGCGCGGGACAGCATGGTGCCCGGCGGGTCGCGCATCTCGTTCTCGGGGTGCGCGCCGCTCATGTTGGTGCCCAGCACCTCGTCCGCCCCGCGCGACAGCATCGTGCCCGGCGGGTTCGTCGCGTCGTTCATCGGCCGCGCGCCGCTGATGTTGGTGCCCATCACGTCGTCGGCGGCGCGGCTGGCCATCGTGCCCGGCGGGTTGCTGCCGCGCCGCATCACGCTGTCCTCGCCATAGGTGTCGAAGGCGCGGCCGTTCCAGCCCTCGGCGCGCCAGGCGGCCTCGCGCTCGTCCAGGTCCACGGCGCCGTTCGCCTCCAGGATGTCGGCCGCCGCCTCGAAGCGGTCGGAGGGCACGGAGAGCGTCAGCACGGTGCCGCCGCGGCGCGCGGCCTCGGCATAGCCGTGGCGGTCATCCTCGGGCACGAAGAGGTCGGCCAGGCTTTCCCAGAAGCCCTTGTCGGCCGTGGCGCTCGCCTCCTGCCGGTGCAGGCGCATGGAGGAGCGGGCGAAGCCTTGGGCGGCCAGCGCGTCCTGCGCGCGCTTCGCCTCGGCCTCGAAGTCGAAGACGGCGGTGATGGTGCGGTCCATGGTGGCGTGTCCTTCGCTGTGTCAGGTGGCTTCGGCGGGGGGGAGGCGCTCGACCTCCGCGACCTGGCGGCGCAGTTCCACCGTGTCGCGGAAATCCTCCTGCGTGGCGTGGCGCGTCAGGTGGATCTCCTCGCGCAGCAGCAGGCGCCGCTCGACGACCAGCACCTCCTCCAGCACGGGGATGATCCAGGTGCCGTCCGCGTCCTGCCGCGGCGCCGGCGCGGGCTCGCCGGCATCGAGCGTGCGGTTCACCGCGACGCGCGACACCTCGACCCGCTCGCCGCGCAGGGTTTCCGTGACCTCCGTGGGCAGGGTCTCGGTGCGCAGGTGGACGCGCACGCGCCCGCCCTCCCGCCGCAGCCGCTCCACCACCGCCGATTCCTCGGCCAGCGGCAGCACGACCTCATCCCTGCCTGAACCCGAAGCCACGCCGCATCCCTCATCGCTGAACCCCGCCGGAACGGGGCAGCGGGCAGCGGCGTTGCCCTTCCTTCAAGGGGAAGGCGTCAGCTTTCCTTGTGCGCCACGCGGAAGGGATGGGCACGGTAGGTGCCCAGCACCGTCACCTCGCGCGTGAAGAAGCGCAGCTCCTCCAGCGCGCGGAACAGGCGCGGGTCGTCCGGGTGGCCGTCCACGTCGCAGAGGAACTGCGTGGCGGTGAAGGCGCCGTCCAGCATGTAGCTTTCCAGCTTGGTCATGTTCACGCCGTTGGTGGCGAAGCCGCCCAGCGCCTTGTAGAGCGCGGCGGGCATGTTGCGCACGCGGAAGACGAAGGTGGTGACGGGATTGGGCGCCTCCAGCGGCGGCGTCTGCTTCTGGCGCGCCATGACGTAGAAGCGCGTGGTGTTGTGGGCCGCGTCCTCCACGTTCGCGCGCAGGATGCGCAGGCCATAGACCTCGGCGGCCAGGGCGCTGGCGACGGCGCAATCCTCCAGCGTGCCGGATTGCGCCACCATCTCGGCCGCGCCGGCCGTGTCGGCCTGGATGACCGGCGTCAGGTCGAGTTCCTTGATGACCTTCAGCACCTGGCCCAGCGCCATGGGGTGGGAATGCGCCCGGCGGATGGTGGCCAGCGTCGCGCCCTCGCGCGCCAGCAGGCAATGCTCCACGCGCTCGAAATGCTCGCCCACCACAGCCAGGCCGGATTCGGGCAGCAGGCGGTGGATGTCGGGCACGCGGCCGGCCAGGGAGTTCTCGCAGGGCAGCATGGCGAGTTCCGCCCGGCCCTCGCGCACCGCCGCCATCGCCGCCTCGAAGGAGGGGGAGGGCAGGGTGGTCCAGCCCGGATAGGCGCGGCGGCAGGCGAGGTCGGAATAGGCGCCGGGGACACCCTGGAAGGCGATGACGTTCATTCTCGGTCCGTGCGGGCGGTTGATGGATGGCGCGTTGGCGTCTATGTGAAGGCCACGTCTAAGCCAGGGCTGACAGGCGCGCAAACCCGCGCCCGGCCCATTCCGCGGAAGGGTCGGTCCGGCATGAGCCTGGAGGTCAACAAGGCATTCGCAGCGGTGCTGACGGCTGGCATCGCCTTCATGGGCGCGGGCATCATCGGCGAGCAGGTGGTCCATGCCCCGCGCCTGGAGCGCAGCGCCATCCAGATCGGCGAGGCGCCGGCCGTGCAGCAGGCGGCCGCCCCGGCCGCCCCGGCGATCGAGCCGGTGAGCCCGCTGCTGGCCGCCGCCAACGTGGACAACGGCCGCGCCGTCGCCAACCGCGCCTGCGCCTCCTGCCATTCCTTCACCGAGGGCGGGCGCAACGGCGTGGGCCCGAACCTGTGGAACATCGTGAACAAGGGCCATGCCCAGGTGGCGGGGTTCAACTACTCCAACGCCAACCGCGCCCTGGCCGACAAGCCCTGGACCTTCGAGGCGCTGAACGAGTTCATCGCCGCGCCCGCGCGCGCCATGCCCGGCACCCGCATGGCCTTCGCCGGCATCAGCAACGTGCAGCAGCGCGCCGACGTCATCGCCTACCTGCGCACGCTCTCGCCGAACCCGGCGCCGCTGCCCTGATCCCCACGACACTTCTCCGCCGGCGCTTCGCTTGGCGGAAAAGCGCCGCGGGGGCCCCGTCCGTCGGGCCCGGGGGCCAGGCTCATCCTGCCGCGGCGGAGCCACGGCAGGGCCACGCAGGGGGCCAATGGCATGGACGTATCCGTTCCTCCCGAGTTCGTGGCGGCGGCGCATGAGGCCGCGGCGCTGGCCGCCGGCGAGACGCGCCCCTTGTTCCGCTCGGCCCTGCTGGTGGAGGCCAAGGGCGATGCCTCGCCGGTGACGGAGGCCGACCGCGCGGCCGAGCGCGCCCTGCGCCGCTTCCTGGGCGAACGCTTCCCCCAACACGGCATCCTGGGCGAGGAATACGGGGCGGAGCGCGCCGACGCCGAATGGCTCTGGGTGCTGGACCCGATCGACGGCACCCGCGCCTTCCTGACGGGCCGCCCGCTCTGGGGCACGCTGATCGGGCTGATGCACCGCGGCGCCCCCGTGCTGGGCCTGCTGGACCAGCCGGTGCTGGGCGAGCGCTGGCTGGGCGTGGCCGGGCAGGGCACCACCTTCAACGGCGCCCCCATCCGCACCCGCCCCTGCGCCACGCTGGCCGAGGCCGAACTCGGCTGCACCTCGCCCGACATCTTCGACGCCGCGACGCTGCCGCGCTTCGAGCGCGTGCGCCGCGCCGCCCGCCGCACCTCCTGGGGCGGGGATTGCTACCTCTACGGCCTGGTGGCGCTGGGGCTGGTGGACCTGGTGGTGGAGGACACGCTGAAGCCCTGGGACTGGGCGGCGCTGGCCCCCATCCTGGAGGGCGCCGGCGGGCGCATGACCGACTGGGCCGGAAAGCCGCTGCGCCTGGGCGCCGCGCAGGGCGACGTGGTGGCGCTGGGCGACCCCGCGCTGCTGCCCGAGGTGGTGGCCGCGCTTGCGGGCTGACGGCCGCGCCCCCAATGTCACCCCCATGAAGCGCCGCACCCTTTTCGCCGCCGGCACCGGGCTCCTCGCCTTCGCCGGCCCCGCCAAAGCGCAGCAGGGGGCGGTGCGCACCCATGCCCTGTCCCTGCTGGGCGAACCGGCCCTGCCGCGGGACTTCCCGCACTGGCCCTGGGTGAACCCGGATGCGCCCAAGGGCGGCGAGATCGCGCTGACCGCGCTGGGTTCCTTCGACAGCTTCAACCCCTTCATCCTGCGCGGCACGCCGGCCGTGGGCAGCACCCTGCTGTACGATACGCTGCTGATGGGCAGCGAGGACGAGGCCAGCACCGAATACGCCCACCTGGCCGAGACCATCGAGGTCCATGCCGACCGCAAGGGCGTGTCCTTCGAGCTGCGCGCCGGCGCGCGCTGGCATGACGGCCGCCCCATCACGGCGGAGGACGTGGCCTGGACCTTCACGACGCTGCGCAGCCACGGCCGCCCCTTCTACCGCGCCTATTGGGGCGACGTGGAATCGGTGGTGGCGGAGGATGCGCGCCGCGTCACCTACCGCTTCCGCACCGACGAGAACCGCGAGCTCGCGCTGATCCTGGGCGACATGGTGGTGCTGCCCAGGCATTGGTGGGAAGGGCGCGACTTCGCCCGGCCGCTGCTGGAGGCGCCCCTGGGCTCCGGCCCCTACCGGCTGGAGCGCTTCGAGGCCGGGCGCAGCGTGACCTGGCGCCGCGTGGAGGACCACTGGGCGCGCGACCTGAACACCCGGCGCGGCACCGGCAACTTCGACCGCATCCGCTACGAATACTTCCGCGACGCCACCGTGGCCTTCGAGGCCTTCAAGGCCGGGCAGGTGGATTTCCGCACGGAGAACATCGCCCGCGACTGGTCCACCGGCTACGACTTCCCCGCGGTGCGGCGCGGGCTGGTGCAGCGCGACACCATCCGCCACGAGCGCCCCAGCGGCATGCAGGGCTTCGCCATGAACCTGCGGCGCCCCCTGTTCGGCGATGCGCGGGTGCGCGAGGCGCTGGTGCAGCTCTTCGACTATGAATGGCTGAACGCCAACATCTTCTTCGGCCTCTATGCGCGCACCACCAGCTTCTTCAGCAACAGCGAGCTGGCCTCCTCCGGCCTTCCCACGGGGCGGGAGCTGGAGATCCTGGAGCGCTTCCGTGGCCAGATCCCGGAGCGGGTCTTCACCGAGGAGTTCCGCCTGCCCGTCACCGATGGCAGCGGCAACAACCGCGAGGGGCTGCGCCGCGCGATCGAGCTGATGCGCCAGGCCGGCTGGACGCTGCGCGACCGGCGCCTCGTCAACGCGCAGGGGCAGCGCTTCGAGTTCGAGATCCTGCTGAACAGCCCCTCCTTCGAGCGCGTGGCCCTGCCCTTCGTGCAGTGGATGGAGCGGCTGGGCATCGCCGCCCGCGTCCGCACCGTGGACCCCGCGCAGTACCAGGTGCGGATGGACAATTTCGACTTCGACATGACGGTGGACGTGATCGGGCAATCGCTGTCACCCGGCAACGAGCAGCGCGACTTCTTCACCTGCGCCAAGGCGCGCGAGAACGGCTCGCAGAACATCGCCGGCATCTGCCTGCCGGCCATTGATGCGCTGGTGGAGCTGGTCATCACCGCGCCGGACCGGCAGGAGCTGGTGCACCGCACCCGCGCGCTGGACCGCGTGCTGCTGCACAACCATTTCCTGATCCCCAACTGGCACAACCGCGCCTTCTGGATCGCCTTCTGGGACCGCTTCGGCCGGCCGCCGCGCAACCCGCGCTACGGTCTGGGCTTCCCGTCCGACTGGTGGGTGGACGCGGCGAAGGACCGGGCGCTGGCCGAGGCGCGGCGGAGCCTGTGACGGCGTACCTGCTGCGAAGGCTGCTGCTGGTGGTGCCCACGCTGCTGGGCATCATCATCATCAACTTCGCCCTGGTGCAGCTGGCCCCCGGCGGCCCGGTGGAGCAGATGATCGCCGAGATCCGCGGCGAGGGGCAGGCGCTGGGGCGCCTCACCGGCGAGGGCGGCGGCGACATCCGCGCGCCGCAGGGCGGCGAGGGGACGGGCAGCACCTATCGCGGCGCCCGCGGCCTGGACCCCGAGGTGGTGCGGGAGATCGAGCGCGCCTTCGGCTTCGACAAGCCCGCCCATCTGCGCTTCTGGGAGATGCTGAAGGGCTACGCCATCTTCGACCTGGGGCGGAGCCTGTTCCGCGACAAGCCGGTCTGGGAGCTGATCCTGGAGAAGCTGCCTGTCTCCGTCTCGCTCGGCCTGTGGTCTACCCTCATCATCTACCTGGTCTCCATCCCGCTGGGCATCCGCAAGGCGGTGCGCGACGGCTCGCGCTTCGACCTCTGGACCAGCGCGGTGGTGCTGGTGGGGTATGCCATCCCGGGCTTCCTCTTCGCGGTGCTGCTGGTGGTGCTCTTCGCCGGCGGCTCCTTCGTGCAGTGGTTCCCGCTGCGCGGGCTGGCGTCGTCGGGCGCGGCCGACTGGCCCTTCTGGCAGCGCGCGCTGGACTACGCCTGGCACGTCACCCTGCCGACCATCACGCTGGTGATCGGCGGCTTCGCCGGCCTGACGATGCTGACGAAGAACTCCTTCATGGAGGAGATCAACAAGCAATACGTGCTGACGGCGCGCGCCAAGGGTGCGGGCGAGGGGCGCATCCTCTACGGCCATGTCTTCCGCAACGCCATGCTCATCATCATCGCCGGCTTCCCGGCGGCCTTCATCGGCATCCTCTTCACCGGCGCCCTGCTGGTGGAGATCATCTTCTCGCTGGACGGCCTGGGCCTGCTGGGCTTCGAGGCGGCGATCCGCCGCGACTACCCGGTGATGTTCGGCACGCTCTACGTCTTCACCCTGCTGGGGCTGGTGATGCAGATCGTGAGCGACTTCACCTACACGCTGGTGGACCCCCGCATTGACTTCGAGGCGCGGCGGTGAGCCCGCTGAACCGCCGCCGCCTCGCGAATTTCCGCGCCAACCGCCGCGGCTGGTGGAGCCTGTGGATCTTCCTGGCCCTGTTCCTGCTGACGCTGGGCGCGGAGGTGATCGCCAATGATCGCCCGCTGCTGGCGCGCGTGGATGGCCGCACCTTCCTGCCCGTCCTGACGGACTACGCCGAGGACGACGTGGTGCCCGATGGCCTGCCCGTGACGGCCGACTGGGCCGATCCCGACTTCGCGCGCTCCGTGGCCGAACGCGGCGGCTGGGTGGTCTGGCCGCCCATCCGGCACGACGCGCGCTCGGTGGTGCGCGACCTCGGGCGGCCGGCGCCGGCGCCGCCTTCCGCCCGCAACTGGCTGGGCACGGATGACCAGGCGCGGGACGTGCTGGCGCGCGTCATCTACGGCTTCCGCATCTCCGTGCTGTTCGGCTTCACGCTGACCGTCCTGGCCAGCGTCATCGGCATCATGGCCGGGGCGGTGCAGGGCTATTACGGCGGCTGGACCGACCTGCTGTTCCAGCGCTTCATCGAGATCTGGTCGGGGATGCCGCAGCTCTTCCTGCTCATCATCCTCGCCAGCGTCATCGAGCCCTCCTTCTGGACGCTGCTGGGCTTCCTGCTGCTGTTTTCCTGGATGGGGCTGGTGGGGGTGGTGCGGGCCGAGTTCCTGCGCGGCCGCAACCTGGACTACGTGCGCGCCGCCCGCGCGCTCGGCGTGCCGGACCGCACCCTGATGGTGCGGCACATCCTGCCCAACGCGATGGTGGCGACGCTGACCTTCCTGCCCTTCATCCTGTCGGGCTCCGTCACCGTGCTGGCCTCGCTCGACTTCCTGGGCTTCGGCCTGCCGCCCGGCTCGCCCTCGCTGGGCGAGCTGCTGGCGCAGGGCAAGAACAACCTCCAGGCGCCCTGGCTGGCCTTCACCGGCTTCGTGGTGCTGGGCGGCGTGCTCACGCTGCTGATCTTCATCGGCGAGGCGGTGCGCGACGCCTTCGATCCACGGAAGCTGCCCGGGGGGCAGCGTCCGTGAGAATTGTTCATGCCCTCAAACGCCGGGCGCGCGCATGCGGTCCGCATCGAAATCGCGAAGCGATGTGCGATGGGAACCCGTCCGCGCGCTTGGCTTCGCCGCGCCGCTGGTGCGCCGGCCGGCAGGTCGGTCGGGCGGCGCCGGCCGCCTTGCGGCCGGATACGCGAGGGGCGATCCCATGACCTCGAACCCCCTCCTCTCCGTCGAGGACCTCGCCATCGCCTTCAACGGCCGCCGCGTGGTCGAAGGCGTGTCCTTCACCGTGAACCCCGGCGAGACGGTGGCGCTGGTGGGCGAATCCGGCTCCGGCAAGTCGGTCACGGCGCTCTCGGTCCT
This sequence comes from Rubritepida sp., assembly GCA_041639675.1. Taxonomy (GTDB): domain Bacteria; phylum Pseudomonadota; class Alphaproteobacteria; order Acetobacterales; family Acetobacteraceae; genus Roseococcus. The sequence goes on from JBEQBS010000023.1 coordinate 11,524, forward strand.
GCGGCTGCTGGCCGCCGCGGGCTCCAACCCCGCGGGGCGCATCATGCTGGATGGCACCGACGTGCTGGCGGCCGATCAGGCGGCGCTGCACCGGCTGCGCGGCGGCGTGGCCGGCATGGTGTTCCAGGAGCCGATGACCAGCCTGAACCCGCTGCACAGCATCGGCCGCCAGGTGGGCGAGGCCATCACCCTGCACCGCCCGCTGCGCGGCGCCGCGCTGGAGGAAGAGGTGGTGCGCCGCCTGGAAGCCGCCGGTCTGCCCGAGCCGCGCGAACGTCTGGGCGCCTTCCCGCACCAGCTTTCCGGCGGGCAGCGCCAGCGGGTGATGATTGCCGCCGCCCTGGCGAACGACCCGAAGCTGCTGATCGCCGACGAGCCGACCACGGCGCTGGACGTGACCATCCAGGCGCAGATCCTGGAACTCATCGCCGGGCTGAAGGCGCGCACCGGCATGGCGGTGCTGTTCATCACCCATGACCTCGCCATCGTGCGCCGGCACGCGCAGCGCGTGGTGGTGATGAAGGATGGCCGGGTGGTGGAGCAGGGCGAAACGGCCGCCCTCTTCGCCGACCCGCGGCACCCCTACACGCGCATGCTGCTGGCCACCGAGCCGCGCGGCCGCCCCGCCTCGGTGCCAACCGATGCGCCCACCGTGCTGGAGGCGCAGGACATCCATGTCGGCTTCCCCATCCGCCGCGGCGTGCTGCGCCGCCAGGTGGGCGAGGTGAAGGCGGTGCAGGGCGTCTCCCTTGCCTTGCGCGCCGGCGAAACCCTGGGCGTGGTGGGCGAATCCGGCTCGGGCAAGACGACGCTGGGCATGGCGCTGCTGCGGCTGGAGCAGTCCCGCGGCGCCATCCGCTTCGAGGGCCGCGACATCGCCGGCCTGGACCGCGGCGCCATGCGGCCGCTGCGCGCGCGCATGCAGGTGGTGTTCCAGGACCCCTATGGCTCGCTCTCACCGCGCATGAGCGCCGGCGAGATCGTGGGCGAGGGGCTGCTGGTGCACGAACCCGCCCTGCGGGCGCCCGACCGCGCGGCGCGGGTGGCCCGGGCGCTGGAGGAGGTGGGCCTGGACCCCGCGGTGATGGGGCGCTACCCGCACGAGTTCAGCGGCGGGCAGCGCCAGCGCCTGGCCATCGCCCGCGCCCTGGTGCTGAAGCCCCGGCTGCTGGTGCTGGACGAGCCGACATCCGCGCTGGACGTGAGCGTGCAGGCGCAGGTGGTGGAGCTGCTGCGCGACCTCCAGGAGAAGCACGGCCTGGCCTACCTGTTCATCTCGCACGACCTGAAGGTGGTCCGCGCCATGGCGCACCGCATCCTGGTGATGCGGCAGGGCCGCATCATCGAGGAAGGCGAGGCCGAGGCCCTGACGCGCAGCCCCAAAGACCCCTATACCCGCGCCCTGATGAGCGCCGCCTTCGAGCTGACCACCGCATGAGCCAGACCCTGGCAGACACCCCTCCGCACCCCTGGGCGGGGCATGAGCGCGAGAAGCTGCGCGACCTGCTGGACGACGGCACGGTGAAGCTGGGCGTGCACATCCGCAAGATGAACTCGCCCGGCTCGCCCGTGTATCGCTATGCCGAGAATTTGTGGCCGGCGGGGCTCATCCTCACCTCCTCCTTCGCCGCCACGGCGCTCGTGCATTTCTACGTCGGCTCCGTGGTGCTGGCGGCGGGCTGCGCCTGGTGGGTGTGGAAGGTGCTGCCGGCCATCAAGGACCGCGTCTTCAACCGCACCGCCGCCTATGTCCTCAGCGAGGACCTGAAGTTCGACCTGATGTGGGCGCGCGGCATGCTCTCGCTCTACAGCAAGCGGCCCGACGGCACCGAGCGCATCGCCACCGCGCGCGACGACTGGCGGGCCTATGTCCGCTCCTTCCACGGGGAAGCCTGATGGCGATTCTGTTGTCCACCAAGGCCAATGCCATGGCCGACTGGCGCGACGCCCTGCTGGCATGCGACCCCTCGCTGGAGATCCGCCTCTTCCCCGATGTAGGCGACCCCGCGGCGATCGAGGCCGCGGTGTGCTGGACGCAGCACGACATGGCGGAGCTGCGCCGCTACCCGAAGCTGCGCCTCATCGTTTCCATGGGCGCGGGCGTGGACCACCTGCTGCGCCCGCCCGGCCCGCCGCCCGGCATCCCGGTGGCGCGGCTGAAGGACGAACGCCTGACCACCGGCATGGCCGAATGGGTGCTGCTGAACGTGCTGCGCTTCCACCGCCAGGACCTGGACTACCGCGCGCTGCAGGCCGCGCGCGTGTGGGAGGAGCTGCCGGCGCCGGAGACGGCGGAGCGCCGCATCGGCTTCCTGGGGCTGGGCGAGCTGGGGCTGGCCGCCGCCCGCGCCTGCGGGGCGCTGGGCTTCCCCGTGCAGGGCTGGGCGCGCCGCCCGCGCGCAGTGCCGGGCATCACCACCTTCCATGGCGAGGACGGGCTGCGCGCCATGCTGGCGCGGACCGACATCCTGGTCTGCCTGCTGCCGCTGACGCCGGAGACGCGCGGCGTGCTGAACGCCCGCACCCTGGCCTTGCTGCCGCGCGGCGCCTTCCTGGTGAATGGCGCCCGCGGCGGGCACGTGGTGCAGGAGGACCTGCTGGCGGCGCTCGATTCCGGCCACCTCGCCGCCGCCGCGCTGGATGTCTTCGAGCCCGAGCCCCTGCCGCCGGAGCACCCCTTCTGGGCCCACCCGCGCGTGGTGATGACGCCGCACGCCGCCAGCATCACCATCCCGCGCTCGGCCGCGCCGCAGGTGGTGGAGAACCTGCGCCGCGCCCGCGCGGGCGAGGCGCTGCTGAACCTGGTGGATTTCTCCGCCGGCTACTGAACGCCGCTACTGGGCGGCTTCCAGCGCCTGGTCGTTGCTGGCCATGGCGGGGCGCGCCGCCGGGGCGCCGCCCTGCGCCTCCTCCATGATGCGGCGCAGCTCGCCCAGGAAGGCGGCGCCGGCCAGGGTGCGCTGCACCAGCACGGAGCGGCGGTCCATCATGTCCAGCTTGCGCCGCGCGAGGTCGAGCTCGCCCAGCCGGTCCAGCGCGCGGGTGATGGCGGGCTTGGAGACGTTGAGCGCCTGCGCCAGCCCACGCACCGTATGCGGCCCGGCGCCCAGATAGACGGTGAGGAAGACGCCGAGCTGCCGCGCCGAAAGGTCGGGGCCGTCACGGCGCACCAGCGTGACCACGGTGTCCCGCAGCACCCCCACCAGGTGATCCGGATTGGTCTGCGACGCCATTGGTCGTTCCCTCGTCTCCCCGCCCGGAATAGGGCGCGGCCTTTCATGTGACACGTCCGACCCGTCAGGTGGGCCTTGCGCGCCGCAATCATAGAGGGCAAGCGCCGATTTATTGCAAGAAATTCATTAGGGCGTTGGAATGCGCGTGGCCAGCCACCCTTCCACGCCCGCCACCAGGGCGCGCAGGCCGGTCGCCTCGCCGCCCTCCGGGGCGCCCGGACGCGTCGAATCGTTCCAGGCGTAGCAGTCCAGATGCGCCCAGGATGTGCCGGCCGGCACGAATCGGCGCAGGAACAGCGCGGCGATGATGGCGCCGGCCTGCGGCCTGGCGGAGACGTTGCCGAGGTCGGCCACCGGGCTGTCCAGCCAGGATTCGTAGGCGTCGTGCAGCGGCAGGCGCCACAGCGGGTCATGCGCCGCCAGCCCGCCTCCCAGCAGCGCGGCGGCCAGGGCGTCGTCATTGGCGAAGAGCGCCGGCAGCCCAGGCCCCAGCGCCACGCGGGCGGCGCCGGTCAGCGTGGCGGCGTCCAGCACCAGCGCCGGCTTTTGTTCGGCGGCGAAGGTCAGCAGATCGGCCAGCACCAGCCGGCCCTCGGCGTCGGTGTTGCCGATCTCCACCGACAGCCCCTGGCGGGTGCGCAGCACGTCGCCGGGGCGGAAGCTGGCGCCGGCCACGCTGTTCTCCATCGCGCCGACCAGCAGCAGGATGCGGCAGGGCGCGCGCCGGGCCATCAGCGTCTCGGCCAGGGCCAGCATCACCGCCGCGCCGCCCATGTCCTTCTTCATGCGCAGCATGGCGCTGCTGGGCTTCAGGTCCAGCCCGCCGGTGTCGAAGCACACGCCCTTGCCGCAGAGCGCGACCAGCGGCCCCGCCTCGCCCCATTCCAGCACGGCCACGCGCGGCGCGCGCGGGCTGGCGGCGCCCACGGCGTGCAGCGCGGGGAAGCCTTCCGCCACCTCCGCGCCATGCAGCACCTGCACGCGCGCGCCGTGCGCCGCGCCGACCTCGGCCACGGCGGCGCAGAGCTCCTCCGGCCCCAGGTGGCTGGCCGGCGCGTTCACCAAGTCCCGCGCGCGCCAGGTGGCGGCGGCCAGCGAGGCGTCGAAGCCCGGCGGCGGCACCAGCAGCGCCGGGGCGCGCTTCGGGGCCTTGAAGCGCGCGTAGCGATAGGCGCCCAGCGCCCAGCCCAGCGCCACCGCATCATCGCCGCCCTGCCAGGCCGTGCCCTCGGGCAGCGCATGCGGCAGGGCGCCATAGCGGCACGGGTCCTCGCTGCGGCCCACCAGCGCGCCGGTGATGCGCGCGCCATCGGTCAGCAGCGCATGGGCGCCGGGCTTCGGCGCGAAGCCCGATGCGGCGGCGAAGGCGGCGCCGGGCAGGGCGCGCCAGTCATCGCCCTCCACCACGTGCAGGGGCAGGGCGTCGGCGGCGTCGGTGAAGCAGGGCAGGGTCATGCCATGCCATTATGCCACCCATGCCCGTGTTGCGAAGGCGAAGGGCGCGCGCCACATGGCGGCGATGAACGCAACCCATGATCCCATCGGCTGGCACGGCACCACCATCCTGTGCGTGCGCCGCGATGGCCGCGTCGCCATGGCCGGCGACGGGCAGGTGTCCCTTGGCCAGACCGTCGTGAAGGGCAATGCCCGCAAGGTGCGGCGCATCGCCCAGGGCAAGGTGCTGGCGGGCTTCGCCGGCGCCACTGCCGACGCCTTCACCCTGCTGGAGCGGCTTGAGGCCAAGCTGGAGCGCTTCCCCGACCAGCTGGAACGCGCCTGCGTGGAGCTGGCGAAGGACTGGCGCACCGACCGCTACCTGCGCCGGCTGGAGGCGCTGCTGGCGGTGGCCGACGCCAACCGCTCCCTGCTGCTCACCGGCAATGGCGATGTGCTGGAGCCGGAGGACAGCGTGATCGGCATCGGCTCCGGCGGCAACTACGCGCTGGCCGCCGCGCGCGCGCTGATGACGGTGGAGGGGCTGGACGCCGAGGAGGTGGCGCGCCGCTCCATGCGCATCGCGGCGGACATCTGCGTCTACACCAACGGCAACTTCATCCTGGAAAGCCTGCCGGCATGAGCGAGACCCTGGAGGCGGTGAACCTTTCCCCGCGCGAGATCGTGAGCGAGCTGGACCGCTTCATCATCGGCCAGCACGACGCCAAGCGCGCGGTCGCCATCGCGCTGCGCAACCGCTGGCGCCGGCAGCAGCTTCCCGAGGCGCTGCGCGAGGAGGTGGTGCCGAAGAACATCCTGATGATCGGCCCCACCGGCTGCGGCAAGACCGAGATCGCGCGCCGGCTGGCGAAGCTGGCGAACGCGCCCTTCCTCAAGGTCGAGGCCACGAAGTTCACCGAGGTCGGCTATGTCGGCCGCGACGTGGAGAGCATCGTGCGCGACCTGGTGGAGGCCGCGATCGTCCAGGCCCGCGATGCCGCGCGCAAGGGCGTGCAGGCCAAGGCCGAGCTGGCGGCGGAGGAGCGCTTGGTGACGGCGCTCGTGGGCGAGGGCGCGAGCGGCGAGACGCGCATGAAGTTCCGCCGCATGCTGCGCGAGGGCCAGATGGAGTCGCGCGAGATCGAGGTGCAGGTGAGCGAGCCGGTGGGCGCGCCGATCGGCATGATGGACATGCCCGGCATGCCCCCCGGCCAGATGCAGAACATGCAGGAGATGTTCGGCAAGATGTTCGGCGGCCGGCAGAAGGCGCGGAAGATGACGGTGGCCGCCGCGCGCGAGGCGCTGACGCGCGAGGAGGCCGACAAGCTGCTGGACAATGACGCGCTGACGCGCGGCGCGGTGGAGAACGCCGAGAACAACGGCATCGTCTTCCTCGACGAGGTGGACAAGATCGCCCGCTCCTCCGAAGGCGGCGTGCGCGGCGGCGACGTGTCGCGCGAGGGCGTGCAGCGCGACCTGCTGCCCTTGATCGAGGGCACGACGGTGAACACGCGGCACGGCCCGGTGCGCACGGACCACATCCTGTTCATCGCCTCCGGCGCCTTCCACCTCAGCAAGCCCTCCGACCTGCTGCCGGAGCTGCAAGGGCGGCTGCCGATCCGCGTGGAGCTGAAGGCGCTGACCCGCGACGACTTCCGCCGCATCCTGACCGAACCGGACCATTCGCTGCTGAAGCAGGCCAGCGCGCTGATGGGCACGGAGGGTGTGGAGCTGCGCTTCGACGACGGCGCGGTGGAGGGCATCGCCGACCTGGCGGCCGAGATCAACGCCACGGTGGAGAACATCGGCGCGCGCCGGCTGGCGACGGTGCTGGAGCGGCTGCTGGAGGAGGTGAGCTTCACCGCCAGCGACCGCCGCGGCGAGGCGGTGACGGTGGACGCCGCGATGGTGCGCGAGCGCGTGGCGCCGCTGGCCGGCAGCGCCGACCTCAGCCGCTACATCCTGTAGGCGGCGCCGCGGCAACGCAGCGCGCCCATCGCAAGCCGGGCACCATGACGGGGGCCCCACGAAGCCGCGCAGCGGTTTCGTGGGGAGTTCAATCCGGCCCCTCATAGGAGCCGCCGGCCATGCGGCCGGGCAGCGACAGCTCGGCCCGCAGGCCGGGCAGGCGCTGCCCGTGGCCCAGGTGCAGCGCCCCGCCATACAGCCCGGCCAGGTCATGCACGATGGCGAGGCCGAGGCCGGAGCCGGGCTTGGCCTCGTCCAGCCGCACGCCGCGCGCCAGGGCGGCATCGTCGGCGCCCTGCGCCAGCCCCGGCCCGTCATCCTCCACCGCCACCGTTACCCGCCCCTGCCGCGCCGGGCCGACCGTCACCAGCACCTCGGCGCGGCCGTA
>JBEQBS010000024.1:0-18379 GCA_041639675.1 Rubritepida sp.
CCGTGGAAGTAGCACTCGTCGTTGGTCGGCTCGATCTCCAGCACGGACCAGCCCGCGGGCGCCGTGGTCGGAATGGTGCTGCCCGAGGCGCTGCCCAGGCGCGGCGCGCCCTCGCTCCCCACCTCGTAGTTGGCGAGCGTCGGGCTGGCGCCATCCAGCCGCCAGGCCGCGGCGCTGCGCCCATCCGGCTGGGCGGTGGTGGGATCGATGCTGACGAGCTCGAGCCACACCGACTGGCCGACGATGCGCTGGCTCATGTTCACCGCCACCATGACCCGGAGCGGGATGGTGAAGGTGGTGCGGCTGGTGAGCGTCAGCTCATCGTCGAGCGTGGTGCCGGTGGAGATGGTCACCGCGCCGTCGGCGACGGTGTGGGTGATGCCTCCGCCTGTGGCCGCGATCTCCCACCGCGCCGGGTTGATCTCGGTGCCGTTGAAGCTGTCGCGGAACTTCTTCTGCATGCTCTTGATCTTGAGCATGTCGTCGGTCCAGTCGTAGGCGCCTGCGATCATTGGGATGCTCCTGGATTGGGCGCAGCGCCCGCATCCGCACGCGGCGAAGCAGCGCCGGTGGCGGCGATCTCGATGGCGGCGAGCTGCGCAGCGTCCTGGGCGGCGCCAGACTTCGCGACGCGGCGCGGATCGCTGTCGAGCGACAGGCCAGCCTCGTCGAGCAGGGCGTTGGCCTCGCGGATCATCTCAACGACCTGGCGGAAGTCGTAGCCGAAGGCGCCGACCGCCTCGGGCTGCGGCACAAAGCCGGCGCGGACCTGCGCGATCAGCGCGGTGGTGTCCTTGAGCGGATCGATCATCTCGTGCGCGGGCGGTACATGCGAGAGGCCGTCCGGCACCTCAGCGCCCCACAGCCCGAGCAGCGCGCCCTGCTGGTGGAAGCGATCGGCGATGGGCCGCACCAGCATCGGGATCAGCATCCCGTACTGCACCTGCTCGCAGAGCCGGCGGAACTCGATCTTGCCGGCGCGCAGGCTGGAGTAGTTCGCCTGGGTGAGATCGCCGGCGACCTGGTCGTAAGTGAGGCCGGTGCCGACCGCGGACGCCTCCAGCGCACGGCGTGCGAAAGCCGCGTGTGACCCGCCGCCGGAGGGATTCACTACCTCCACGGATCCCATGCCGCGGCGATACAGGATCATGCCCGGCTCGAAGCTCTCCACCGTGCGGCCCTGGGCGTCGCGCAGCAGGCCCGACGCCGGGCCGGTCATGGACTCGTCGCCGTCCTCGGAGACCACCGCGGCCAGGCAGGCCTCGATCTTGGCCTTCATGAGGAGCGCGGCCTCGTAGTCGCCGAGATCGCGCAGCCGCGTCAGCACCGGGGCGAGCCAGGACACGTCGCGCAGCTGGCCGGGGCGCCGCTTGCGATAGATGTGCAGCACGTCGCGGGCCGGGACACGCTGGCTGCTCAACCAGGTGGCACCACCCGGCAGCACCCAGGACGCGCCGGGATGGACGCGGTGCAGCCAGTACCCGACCGGCTCGCCGGCCTCGCCGAGGCCGATGCCCTGCAGGGTGGGGACGCCCTCGATGACGCCCTGCCGTGCTGTGTCGAGGAGGTCGCTCTCCAGCACCTGGAGCCGCAGGCCGATCGGATTGGCCGGCGTGATGTCGGCGGGTAGCAGCCGGACGAAGCATTCGCCGCTTTCCACCACCGCGCGCATGACCAGCGCCTGCAGGCCATAGAGATCGAGCCGCCCCTCCGCGTCACAGGCGGTGCTGTCGGACCAGCGGCGCCAGGCCTCGGCATGCGGCTTGTCCGGCCAGCGGGTTGTGATGCCGGCGCCCACAGCGTTGCCGGTCCAGAGGTCGACGATGCGCGCTGCGTAGGGGTCGTTGCGGACGGCATCGCGGGCGCGGCGCGCCACGGTGGGGGCCGCGGCGCCAACCTCCGCGGTGGCACTGCCGCCCGAAGCCGCCCAGCTCGAGGCGCGGCTGTCCTGCGCGGCGGCATAGCCACGGAGGGCGTGCCAGGCATCACGGAGACGGCCCATCACTTGCTTCCCTCGCGCGAGAAGCTGGCGAAGGTGACGCTCGGCCGGCGCGCGGCGGTGTTCTCCGCCGCGTGCAGCACCGACAGGGCGCGGCCGAGCTCATCGAGGGAGCGGTACTCCACCGTCCGCCCGTCGAAGGTTACGCGGGTCGTGCCGCCGGTGAAGGCCGCGGCCAGCACGGCGGCGCGGGTGCCGGCGGGCTGGGCGAGTGCCCAGGCGAGGACGGTCGGGTCCATGATCGTCCTCCCTTCAGCGAAGCCAGCCGCTGCGTGGCGCCAGCCAGCCGCGGGGGCGCTGGCTGTCGGATGGTGGCACCGCCGCGGCCTGCGACGCCGCCGATGGGGGAGCGACATTCCCAGCGGCGGGAAGTTCGCTCGCACGCAGCGGTGCGTCGGCGATCTGGTCCCGGAGCTGCTGCCAGAACCGATCGCCGTAGCGATCGGCACCCAGCAGCCAGAGCGCGGCGCGCGCCAACACGGCGCAGTCCAGCGCCTCGTTCCGCTCGCGCAGTTTGGCCCATTCCTGCCGCGCGAAGCCGCGCCGGTCCTTCGTGGTCCGCAGCTGCTCCGCGACCAACTGCTTGACCCACTCCGTTTCGATCGCCCGCGGCAGATGCACCCAGCCGGGCGGAAATTCCTCGGCATCGCCACGACCAAGCCAGAGGCGGCGATAGAGGTCGGCCTTCCAGGTCGAGACGGAGACGGTCCACAGCTTCAGGCCGCGGCGGAGCTTCTGGCCGTTGACCAGCGCATCCACCGGCGTCGGGCCCTGGACCGGCTGTGCTCGGTTCCAGCCGTCGATGCCCTTGGTCGGCGCGATGCGAGGATCCCGCAGGCGGCGGAGGTGGCCATAAACGGCGGCGGTGTCCCGCCCGCCGGTGTCGACGCAGAGCCGGGCGATGCGCATGGCGCCATCGCCCTGGCGGGGCCAGTCCCGCGCCAGCAGCTTCGCCAGTTCGTCCCAGGGTTCCCGGTCGCGCGGGCTGCCTGGGATGACCAGGTGGTCGACGAGCCAGGAGGAGAAGCCCTCCGCCCAGCCCCAGACGTCGCATTCCAGGCGATCGTCCTGCACGTCGACACCGGCGGTGAGCACCAGCGCGCCGGGCGGGACCACGCCCATGGCGAAGTCCTCGCGGCGCTCGACCAGGCGCTCCCAATCCGGGGCCTCGCCCTGCTCCTGCCAGGTCTCGCCCAGGACGGTGTTCTTGAAGGTCTTGATGTCCTCGGGCTTGCCCTGCGCCGCCTCCCAGTCCCGCGCGATCTGCTCCCAGGAGAGCCATCCCACCGGCGAATAGAGCGCCGAGATATGAAAACCGATGGTGTGCGGGTCCTGGCCCTCCGCCGTCGCGCGCCACTCGCCGCCGCCGAGCATGGCGGTCTTGTCGTGCTCCTGCATGGGGTGGTCGCAGGCCGCGCAGTGATACCGCGCCGTCTCCGGCGCCCCTTTCTCCCAAATCAGCCGCTCGAACCGCAGCCACTGCATCTCCCCGCATTCGGGGCATGGCACGAAGAAGCGCCGCTGGTCGGAGGCCAGATACTCCCGCTCGATCCGGCTGCGGCCGGCGATGGTCGGCGTGCTGACCAGGAAGGCCTTGCGCCGCCAGCCGAAGGTGCGGGCGCGTGCCTCGGCCAGGGCGATGGGATCACCCTCGCCGGCGACGTCGCCAGGATAGGCATCCACCTCGTCGAGGAACAGGAACCGCGCCGTCATCGAGCGCAGTCCGACCGCGCTGTTCGCACCCGTCAGCACCAGGATGCCGCCGGGGAATTCCTTCGACAGCATGGTGTTGCCGCTGTCGCGGGCACGGGCCGGGGCTACGCGCTCCCGCAGCGCGGGCGTTTCCTCCAGCAGCGGGTCGATGCGCTGGCGCGAAAAGCGCTTGGCCAGTTCCACGGTCGGCTGCACCGCCAGCGCGGGCGCCGGCACATGGTGCATGATGTAGCCGAGCCAGTTGTTGCCGCTCTCGGTGGCGCCGACCTGCGCACCCTTCATGAACACGACGCGCCGGGCGGGATGCACCGCGGACAGCGCGTCCATCACGTCCTTGAGGTAGGGCGTGCGGCTGGTGCGCCACGGGCCCGGCTCGGCCGAGGCGCGGCTGCCGAGCATGCGATGGCGCTCGGCCCACTCCGACACGGTGAGCTGCGGCGGCGGCCGGAGCATGGCGCCGACACGCCGGCGCACATGCTCACGGCTGCGGAGACTGGTCCCCTCCGAGGCCTGCTGGATCGAAGCGATCGAGCTCCATCCCCGAGAAGCCGAGTACGTCCAGGTCGACCACCGCCTCGTCGCGGATGCGGGCGATCTCCGCCGCGAGCAGCGTCTCGTCCCATCCGGAGTTCAGCGCGATCTGGTTGTCGGCCAAGCGCAGCGCACGCGCCTGCGCCGGGGATAGATGGCCGAGCCGCAGCACCGGCACCGAGGCCAGCCCGAGCTGCTTCGCCGCCATGACGCGGCCATGGCCGGCAATGAGCACGCCCTCGGCGTCGACCAGGACAGGGTTCACGAAGCCGAACTCGGCAATGGACGCCGCGATCTGCGTCACCTGCGTCGGCGAATGCGTGCGCGCGTTCTCGGCATAGGGCACGAGGGACGCGACCGGCAGAGCGGAAACGATGAGATCAGGCTGCACTGGCGGTGACCTCCTGCCTCGCCGCGGCCACGGCGTCGTAATCGCGCCCGTCATCGGCCAGCGTCACCGGCATGTCCGGGTGCAGCATCCGCCACCGCGCCACGGCCAGGTCGACATAGGCCGGCGCCAGCTCGATCGCCCGCACGCGGCGACCGGTGCGCTGGCCGGCGATGATGGTGGTGCCAGCGCCAGCGAAGGGCTCGAACACCACGTCGCCCTCATCGGCATAGGCACGCATCACGAAGTCAGGCAGCGCGACCGGAAACACCGCGGGATGCTCTGTCTCGATGCCGCGGGCCTTGTGCCGCGTGATGCGCAGCACGTTGTCCGGGATCCGGGTTTCCTGGACGCCTTGGCCGGCGTGCTGCCATTCGCCGACGGTGCCGTCCTTCGCGCGCAACCCACCCTTCTCCGAGTTGACGTGCCCCGCCCAGCGGCAGGGGATGATCTTGTTCGGGCGGCGGGCCTCGCGATTGAAGTGGAAGAGCAACTCGAAGGCGGGCGAGAGCCGCCCGTTCCAATCGCCCGGCAGGCCGGGCCCCTGGTCCCAGGTGTAGAGACCGAAGCGGCGCCAGCCGCGGGCGCGCATCCAGTCGAGCCAGCCGGCCCAATAGGGCTGCCATTCATTGTCGCGATGGATCAGCCCGAGGTTGACCAGCACCTGGCCGTCCGGTCGCATGGCCGCGTCGAGGTGCTGGAACACGCCCTGCATCAGCGCATCCCAATCCGTGACACCACCGGTCGTATAGTCGCGCTGGTTCCCATAGGGCGGGCTGGTGAACAGCAATGCTGCGCGGTCGTCGCCCATCACGCGCGCCACCGAGGCGGCGTCGGTGCTGTCGCCGCACAGCAGGCGGTGCTCGCCGAGCAGCCAGAGATCGCCGGGGCGGGTGACGGCCTGGCGCGGCAGCTCCGGATCAGCATCGGCGGGGTCCTCCGCCGGCGCATCCTCGGGGCCAGCCGCGCCTGGCGCGCCGCCCCCCTCGGCGGGATCCTCGGACAGAGCCTCGGGCGCGTCGCCGTCGGACACGGCATCTCCAGCCGCCGCGAGAATGTCTGCGAGCTCATCCGCCGAGAAGCCGAGCGCGGCGAGATCGATGTCCTGCGCCGCCTGCACGGCGGCGAGCGCATCACGCAGCAGCGCCTGGTCCCAAGTCGCGTTCTCCGCGATGCGATTATCGGCGAGGCGCAGCGCCTCCTTCTGCGCGGCGGACAGGTGCCGCAGCACGATCACCGGCACCTTCTGGATGCCGAGCGCCGTCGCGGCCTCGAGCCGGCCATGGCCGGCGATCAGCACGCCGTCCTCGTCCACCAGCAGCGGGTTGGTGAACCCGAAGGCCAGCATGCTGGCCTTGATCTGCTCCAGCTGTTCGGCGCTGTGCACGCGGGCATTGCCCGCATGCGGGCGCAGCTCCGCCACCGGACGCAGCACAATCTTCGCCGCCATCCAGGGGAGCGTCATAGGGCCATCCGGATCTGGTAGTGGGTGCAAACATGCGGCCCGTGAGTGCAAACCTGGCACGGTATGGTTTGCGGACTATCTGGCTGATCGCACGGGCAAAGGGCTGCAAACCGCAACCCTGTTTTATGGCCTGGCGCTAGCGACCTTGCGCGCTTCCGCCCCCCGCATACGGCAGGGCCAGGAAGGACCCTGCGGCTCGAGAGCCACAGTGGCTGATCAGCTGGCGAGTGGCTCGGGAGCCGCGGCGCTCGACGCACCTTCTCGACGTGCCCACATCATAGCCAACTCAATTTACGCGCCGCCATGGGGTGAATTGTAACAGCGCATACGAGCAGCAAGACCCGGGCGCCGCGTGCCGGTCCAGCGCCCGGGTCCAAGTGGATCAGCCCTTCGCTGCCTTGCGCTTGGCCTTCTTCAGACCAGCGAAGGCTGCGTCCTTCAACGCGGGGCTTGCCTTGAAACGCACCGCGGCGCCGGCCTTGACCGCCACCTTCTCGCCGGTCTTTGGGTTCAAGGCGGTCCGCTTCGCCGTCTCGCGCACAACGAACGCGCCGAAATCTGGAATGGTGAACCGGCCGGTCTGGACGATTTGCCCCTTGATCGCTGCGATGATGTCCGCTGCCAACCGGCCCGCGGCTGATGCGGGCATCTCGGTGGACTGGACGATGACGTCGGTCAGAAACTTCTTCGACATAGACAGGCTCCTTGCGAAGCCTGCCCATTACCCGAGACGGAGGAGGCTGTCAGGACCAGCCACGACGTAGCCTGCTGGAGTTGGTTCCTCCGCGTGACCTTGCCGCGGCTTACGCCGCCTGCAGCCGCGGCGTGAGCCCGAAGTGCATCGCCAGGATACCGAGGCCCGCGACCAGCATGCCCCCCGCGATCGGTTGCGGTACTGGCCTGCCGGACCAGCCTCGGCGGGCTGCCCATTCGCGGACCGACATCTCGAAGCCCACGACGAACCAGACGCAGGAGCCTGCCGGGCTGCCGTGCCCACCCAGCGCGTCGAGAGCCCGCGCCACGCGTCGTCGTGCATCGACCTGGCGGACCGACATGGTGTCGGCCGTCGCGGCGCCGAGCCGCACGAACTGCGTAGTGGCGATGCTGTCCAGCGCCGCGGAGCGGAACAGCGTCCGAAAGATGCAGCCCGCCTCATGCATCTGCGGCGTGATGGTGCCGTTGGCCAGCATCTGCCCCAGCGTGTCCACGGCGCGGCGATGTGCCACGGGCGTGCCGGTTTCAGGATCGGCCGCACGGACTGGTTCCGAGAAATCACCATGCTGCAACCGCCACTTCGAAGGCTTCGCGAGATCTTCGATCGCTCGCTTCGGCTTGCGCTTACCGGCCATGGTGGTTCTCCCCATTGCGACGTCCCCAGCGCCGGTTGGCTTCGTTGGTGATGGCCTGGCGCAGCCAGTCGTCGGTGATGTCCGCGACGTGCAGGGCAGCGACGCCGTGCCGATGCCAGACGGCAGCGCGCATGGCGTTGACCTCGCTCTCGTTGATCGGGCTGCGCGTGCCGCGGTCGAGGCAGGACCGGGGCGGCTTCGGTGCGCCGTGGATGCTCATGCGCTGCCTCCCGTCGGGTCGGTCGCCCAGAGCAGAAGGGCGATGGCATCTGCCTCGTTGTCGTCGGCCGGCGCAAAGCCGCGGGCTCGGATGGCGGCGACCATCTTCGTCTTGTCGGCATTGCCTTTGCCGGTCGCGTAGCGCTTGATCGTGCCGACAGGGACGCCCTCGTAGGGGACTTCATGCTCCTCGCACCAAGCGGTCAGCGTGGCGAGGAAACCGCCGTAAATGTGGCTCGCGTCGGTGCCGGCATGCGCACGGACCTCCTCGAACACGATCCGGGCAACGCCGCCGGACATCGCGCACGCCTTCGAGCTCGATGGCTGGTGGCTCTTCGCTGTGGCGTGGCTGGCCGGCACGCTGGGCTACGCCGCGCTGCACGACCTGCTGCTGCGCATCCTCAGCCGCAAACTCGGCGGGCGCTGATCCATGCGGCTCGGCGCCAGCATCGTCGGCGATCTCCGCAAGGTGCTGGCCGATGAGGTGCGCGCAGGGGAGCGCGCAGCCATGACTGCCATTCGCGCCGAGACCGATCAGGTGAAGGCCGAGCTACGCCGGCAGGTCACCATCGCCTTCTCCGGCAATGCGCGGGGCATCGCCAATGCCTGGCGGTCGATGATCTTCCCGCGGACGGGGCAGTCGCTGCGGCCGGCGGGGCTGGTGTTCACCAAGGTGCCGAATGTCATCGATGCCTTCGAGCGGGGCGCGCTGATCCGCGCCAAGGGCGGCGGGAAGTTCCTCGCCATCCCGACCGGCTTCAACGCCGCCAGGGGCCGGCGTGGCCGAGGCGAGAAGGGGATGCGGGTGACGCCCGCGCAGATGGTCGCCTCGGGCCAGGCCTTCCTGCGGCCGTTCAAGTCGGGCCGGGGCTTCGTGTGGTGCCTGCCACTGCGGCAGGGCGAGCAGACCGGGCGCCGGCGGCGGACCCGCCTCGTGGCCGGCGGCGTGACGGAAGTCGGCACGGCCAATCGCAAAGGCCGCGAGGCCTGGGCGCGCGGGCTGCTGGAGCAGGGAATGGTGCCGATGTTCCTACTCCTGCCCCAGGTGAAGCTCGCCAAGCGGCTCGATGTGCGCGGCGCCGCCGAGCGTGGGCTGCGCCGCCTGCCAGGGCGATTTGTCGCGGCCTGGGAACGCGAGAGCGGGAGGTCAGCGTGAGCGCGCGCGAGACCGCCATCGCCGCACTGCACAGCCGGCTCGTCACTCAGCTGGTGGTGCGGAATCCGGCACCGCTGGTGCTGCGCGGTGAGACCATCCCGCAGCGCATTCCTGCTGGCGGGCTGGTACTGGTCCGAGATGGCGAGACGGTGGAGGAAACGCCGATCCTTTCCCCGCTCGCCTGGCAGATCGAGCATCGTGCTGAGGTCGAGATCACCGTCGCCGGCGCCACTCCCGCCGCCCGCAACACCCTGCTCGACGCGCTGCTGGTCGATGTCGCCGCGGCCATCACCGCCAACCGCACCCTCGGCGGCGCCGTCGAATGGACGCAGCCCGGCAGCGTCGCCTTCGAGGATGTCGAGTTCGAGGGTGCCGCCGCGGCCCGCGCCGCCGCCATCCCCGTCACCCTCTGGTTCACCGTTGCCGGCTCGCCGCTGGCCTGATCCCCATCCAGGAGAAAGCCCATGCCTCGTGCCATCGGCGCGAATTGCCGCCTGCTCATGCTGCCCGAGACCGTCTACGGGACGGCGCCCGGCAGCAACTGGCGGCGCATGCCGTTCCTGTCCTGCGACCTGGGCGCGGAGCAGCCGCTACTCGATGCCGACGTCATCGGCGTCGGCAGCAACCGGGATCCCGCCGCGCCCTTCCTCGACACGGTGACGGTCGCCGGCCAGGCGGTGGTGCCGGTCGACCTGATCAACATCGGCCACTGGCTGCGGCTGCTGCTCGGTGCGCCGACCACCAACGGTACCATCAACTTCATCCACACCTTCGGCTCGGGCGCGGCCTCGCTGCCCAGCAATGCGATGGAGATCGGCTATCCTGACGTGCCGAGCTTCGACGTCTGCACAGGCGTGCGCGCCGACACGCTGGAGATGGACTTCACGCCTACCGGTGCCGCGACGGCCACCTTCGGGCTGCTCGGCCAGGGCTCGGTGCGCACCGGCGCCACGTCAGGCGGGACGCCCACCAGCGCGGCCTATACCGCCTTCAACAAGGCCCAGGGATCGATCACGCGCAGCAGCGTGGCGCTGGCGCAGGTGACCGGCGCGCGGCTCACCTATGCCAACGGGATGGAGGCGGTGCGCACCATCCGCGCCGATCGTCGCGTCGAGGGCGTGGATCCCGGCATCGCGCGTTGCACCGGCCAGATCACGGCGCGCTTCGAGAACACGACGCTGCTCGCCCAGGCGCAGGCCGGCACCTCGGCGGAATTCGCGCTGGCCTTCACCATCGACGCCAACCGCAGCCTGACCATCACGCTGCACGAGGTCTATCTGGCGCTGGCCAAGACACCGATCGAGGGGCCGGCCGGCGTGGAGGCCAGCTTCGATTTCCGCGCTGCATTCAACGCGACGGCGACGCGTATGGTGACGGCAGTGCTGCGGAACCAGCAGGCGGGGACGGAGTACGCTTGATACCAGCCTGCGTCGCTGCCCTATTTTAGTTACCCCGCACAGCAGGACAGCTTACCGACCTCCTTGGAGAAGCTCAGCGCAGCCAGCTTCAGCGCTTCGACCGTCGTCAGGTAGGGGAAGATCGTCGCCGACAGGTCGGCCACGGTCAGCCTGTGCTTCACCGCCAAAACAGCGGTCTGGATGCTGTCCCCAGCCTCCGGCGCCAGCATGTGCGCGCCCAGGAGCCGCCCGCTCCCTCGCTCCGCCACCAGCTTGATCAGCCCCCGCGTGTCGCGGGCTGCCAACGCCCGGGGCACCTGGTCGAGCGGTACGATCCTGGTCTCGACCTCCAGCCCCGCACGTCGGGCCGCCGCCTCGGTCAGGCCGACGCTCGCCACCTGCGGGTCACTGAAGGTCACCTCTGGCATGGCCGTGGCGTCGTAGCGCGGCGCGCTTTCGTCGCCGAGCGCGTTCTCCGCAGCGATCTTGCCGCCGTGGGCCGCCATATAGACATAGAGGTCACGGCCAGTAACGTCGCCCGCCGCGTAGACCCCCGGGCGCATCGTGCGCATCCGGTCGTCGACCTGGACGGCGCCGCGGCTGTCCAGCACCACGCCAGCCTCCTCCAGACCCATCCCAGCTGTATTTGGGGTCCGGCCTGTGGCCACGAGCACGCGCTCGGCGAAGAGCGTAACTGCGGTACCCTCGGTGTCCCGGGCGACGAGCTCGACTCCGCCGTTCCCAGCCTGCCGTATGGCTTCGTAGGACACCCCAGACCGGACCTCGACGCCCTCGGCGCGGAGGTAGTCGGCCAGCGCCGCGCTCACCTCCGGCTCCGCACCGGGCAGCAGCCGGGAACGGCACACGATGGTCACGAGCACGCCGAAGCGGGCAAACATCTGGCCGAGCTCGACGCCAATGACGCCGCCGCCGATCACCAGGAGCGAGGCGGGGAGCTCTTCGAGCTCCATCGCGGTCGTGCTGGTGAGCCAGGGGACCGTGTCCAGCCCGGGGATCGCCGGTGCGGCGGGCGACGTCCCGGTCGCGATGATGACCTTCCCAGACCGGTAGGCTGCGTCCCCGACCATGACGGCGCCATCTGGCGTTAGGTGTGCCCGTCCCGGGACGTAGGTGACGTCGGGGTATTGCGGCAGGAGATCGGCGTACTTCGCCTGCCGGAGGCTCGCGACCAACTCGTCCTTCTGCGCGACGAGAGCCTTCCAGTCCCCCAGCCGCGCCGATGCGGTGATCCCGGCGAAGCGCGAGGCGGAGCGCGCTTGGTGCAGCGTCTCCGCCGCCCGGATGAGCGCCTTCGACGGCACGCAGCCAATGTTGACGCAGGTGCCGCCAATGGTTCCGTCGCCGACCAGCGTGACTTTCGCGCCAAGCTCCGAAGCGCGGATTGCCGCGGAGAAGCCCGCTGACCCGGTGCCGATCACGAGGAGGTCCGGTGTACGCTCGCCGTGGCTCGGCTTGACGCCGCAGCAGTCATGCTGGGCAGGCTGCGGTGCGAAGAAGTTCACGGTGGTTCCTTTGCTTTTCATTGGTCCGGCAGCCTAGGCGGAGCGCCGACGCCGGTAGGCCGCGTAGGCGACGATCCCAAGAAACAGGACCATCGCCGGGATCAGAACGTAGTCGAGGTAGCCAAGCACGGCCGAGAGACCAACGGCGCCGAACAGGACAGCCAAAATTGGGGTGAAGCAGCACAAAGCAGCCACCATGAAGCCAATGATGCCGGTGGCCATGAGCTTGCGGTTTTCCATGTCAGCGGTCCTTGCCCACGCGCCCGGGGGAACCGCCGGGGTCGAGCGCGAGCGCCTCGCGCGCCATCGGTTCGGTGACAAGCGTCCAGTCCGGTATCACCACGCCGGGGCGGAACGCGAAGGCATGGCCGACGGTGCCGATCATCCGTTCGACGATATCCATGGGGCCTCCGGGGGCTTCGTGGGCTGCCCTACTGCACCGCTCGCGAGGGGAATCCGGCGTTGGTCGTCGCCTGCACCAGGGCCGCGATGTTGGTCCTGGTAGTGTCAAACGTGACCGTCGCAGTGGCCGTCCCGGAGTGTTCAGCGACGGTCACCCGGCTCACGCCGGGCATACGGGTGAGGGTCCGCCTCACGATGGGCGCGCAGGTAACGCAGGAGATGTTCTGCACTTCGAGAGTTGCCGTCTGTTCGGCGGCGAAGGCCGTGGCGCCGGTGGCCAGGACGAGTCCCAGGGCGGCGGCAAGGCGGGTGATCAACTTCATGTCTGGCTTCCTTTTCAAAACGGCTACAGGAGGATTGACGCGGCGTATGGGAAGGCGAGGGCTGCCACGACAAGGGCGGCCGCGCTCCAGAGGGCGACCTTGGCGATCCGATCGGAGGCCGGTCGGGCGCAGTACGAGCCATCGGCGCAGGCCGCGGCCTTGGGCTTGCGGTAGACCGCGAAGAACCCGGCTACGAGGCAGGCCAGGGTGATGGCGATGAAGACCGGCTGATAGGGCGCCAGGACCGTCAGGTTGCCGATCCAGGCGCCGCTGACGCCGACCAGGAACAGGCCGAGGGGTAGGAGGCAGCAGCTCGACGCGCCGAGGGCGGCCAGCAACCCCACCATGGCCAACAACGCCTTGGGCGAGCCACTTCCATCCGCCGTTGGCTCCCCCGTGTCACCTGGGGCAAGGACATTCCGTTTCGCTTGGTCGCTCATCGCCGCCTGGCCCTTCTCCGTCATCTCGACCAAGATGGGACCTGTAGTAACTACAGGTTCAAGGGGGAATCTACGCCCTCTGGGAGATGGCGATGGACGGCAGGCAGCAGGGCATTTCGATCGGCGACCTGTCCATGCGGACGGAGGTCAACATTGAGACCATCCGGTACTACGAGAAGATTGGCCTGCTGCCCGCCCCGGGGCGGACGGGAGGGCGGCACCGGGTGTACGGGCCCGCGCACGTCGCGCGGCTCACCTTTGTGCGGAGGAGCCGCGAGCTGGGCTTTAGCCTTGAGGAGATCCGTAGCCTCCTGAGACTTGTCGACGGCGGCCACAGCTCGTGCTCGGACGTGCAGATCGTGACGCTCAAGCATCTCGATGATGTGCGAAAGAAGATCGGCGACCTCCAGCGGCTGGAGCGGACCCTCAGCGAGGTCGCGTCACGCTGCCAGGGCGGGTCGGTTCCGGATTGTCCCATCGTCGAGGCTCTGTACGCGCCCGCGCAGGGCGCCGAGGCGTGACCGCTCCTGTAGGTCTCGGGAAAGGGCCTTGAAGCTGTAGTTGCTACATGTCCGAGGGTCCGGTCGCGTGCGCTCCGCTATCGGACCTCCTCGGGGCGCCGATCGGCCGTTTCATGGGCATCGCATTTCACCTCGACTGAACTCCCGAAGAACCCGCCTCGGTCGGCTCGTGCCTGCACCCACCGGGGAAGCCCGGGCGCAACACTTATGGAGAACATCGGCATGCTCACCCTCGACCTCCCGGTCGAGCCGTACTGGCTCGACCTTCCCCGCGGCGTGCGCGTGGAAATCCGCCCCGTCACCACGGCCGTCATGGCCGCCGCCCAGGCCGGCTCCGCCCGTCGCCTCGGCGCGCTGCGGGCCGCGTCCGCGGACCTCGACCCCGACATGGCCCGCGGCCTGGCCTTCGCCTTCCTGGTCAAGGCGCTAGCCCGCCACGCCGTCACTGCCTGGGAGGGCGTCGGCGACGCTGCCGGCAAGCCACTGCCGCTCTCCCCCGAGGCCGTCGAGCGCCTTATGGACATGGACGAGATGGCCGCCGCATTCTGGGACCATGCCACCGGCCCGGTCGCCGCCGTGGCCCTGGAGGGAAACGGCTAAGGGCCCGGGCCGAATGGCACTTCGGCCAGGGCCCTGACTACTGCCGCGGTTGCGCGGCGCTCGATCGCGACTGCGGCCTGGCCTGCCCCTACGCCGCCCATGCCCCTGCCAGCGTCGAGGGCGCCGCCGTCTGGGCCGCCGGCACCACCTGCGCCACGGCAACCATGGCCGGCCTCGACCTCGACATGCCGGCCGCGCTCGCCACCGCCCGCGAGATGGGTGCGGTCGGCTGGGGCGCGGCGGAACTGCTGCTCGCCGTGCGCATGGGCCTCGCCGACGGCAGCGCCGCACGCCGCACCGACCACCCCGGCCCCTGACCACCGCACCGACGCAGGAGGCGTGACGCATGGCGGATAGCACGCGCCGCGTCTCGGTCCGGCTGTCGCTGGACGACGCCGCCCGGGTCAAGCAGGAGCTACGCGAGGTCGGCGAGACCGGCCAGCGGTCCCTGGAGCGCATCCAGGGCGGCGCCGATCGCGCCTCGCGCGCGCTCGACCTGCTCGATGTCGCCGTCCGCGGCGTGCAGATCGCCGGCCTCGCCGCCGGGCTGCGCGCCGTGGTGGTCGCCGGCGACGCGCTCACCCAGTCCATGGGCCGGCTGAACACCGCGCTCGGCTCGGTCGAGCGCGCCGGCGAGATCTACGACCGGCTCTATCGCGACAGCCTGCAGACCGGCGTCGCGGTGCGCGAGAGCGTCGACGCCTTCGCCCGCTTCTCGATCGCCGCCCGCGAGATCGGCGCCACCTCCGACCAGGTCGCCACCCTCGTCGGCGGCCTCCAGCGCATCGCCATCGCGTCGGGCGCCTCGCAGCAGGAGATCGCATCCAGCACGCAGCAGCTGGCCCAAGCGCTGGCCTCGGGCACCCTGCAGGGCGATGAGCTCCGCTCCATCCTCGAAGGCCTGCCGACATTGGCGCAGGCTCTGGCCCGCGAGCTCGGCGTCTCCATCGGCGAGCTGCGCAAGCTGGGCAGCGAGGGCAAGCTCACCGCAGACACGGTCTTCCCGGCGCTGCTGCGCGCCGTCGAGCGTCTGAACGGCGAGTTCGAGCGGGCGCCACTCTCCGTTGGCCGCGCCTTCGGGCAGCTCACCGCCGCGGCCGACCAGTTCCTGGCACGGCTCGACCAGGCCATCGGCCTGTCCAACGCCCTCGCGCGCGCCCTGTCCGGGGCCGCTCGCGTGCTGGACGGTGTCCGCCGCGGTTCCGGCCTGCTGCTCCCCTCCGAGCAGGAGGCCGACCGCCGCGCCCAGGCCGAGGCCCTGCGCGCCCAGATCGCCCGCCTCGAGGCGGAAAACGACGGCCGCGACAGCCTGCGCTCGCAACCCCGGCGTGGCTCGATCCAGGGCGGCCTGGTCGGCACGGCGCAGCAGCAGGCCGGCGTGGACCGCGCCGCGCGCCTGGAGGAGCTGCGCCGCCAGTACTCCGAGCTTCAGGAGGAGATCACCCGCGGCGAGCAGGCGGCCGGCGAGCGCCAGCGCACCGAGCAGGAGGCCGCGGCTGGCCAGGCCGCCGAGGCCCGCCGCCGCCGCACCGCCGCGGATGCCGAGGAACTGCGCAAGGCGCTCGACGACCGCTTCCGGATCAACAGCGAATACGACGACCGCGTCCGCCGCCTGCGCGAGGCCGAGGCTGCCGGCGGCATCACCGCCGCCGACCGCACGCGGCTGGAGACCCTCGCCCTTCGGGAACGCGACGAGGCGCTGCGGCGCATCGAGGGCACCACCCGCCGCGTGGCCAGCATCCCGCGCCCGGACCGCGAGGCCGAGCGCGAGATCAACGACATCATCCGCGAGCGCGAGCGGCTGATCCAGAACAACGAGAATGCCCAGGAACGCTATACCCGCCGCCTGGAAACCCTCGGTCGCCTGGTGGAGCGATCCGAGCGCATTGGCCAGCCGATCCCCGACGAGACCGTCTCGCGCGAGGCCAATGCCGCGCTGGAGGAGCTGGAGCGCAGCCAGCAGCGCGTGCAGCAGGCGACCGAGCGCACCAGCAACACGGCGCGCGAACTTGGCCTGACCTTCTCCAGCGCCTTCGAGGACGCGATCATCAAGGGCGAGAGTTTTTCCAAGGTGCTGCAGGGCATCCTGCAGGACATCGCCCGCATCGTGGTTCGCCGCACCATCACCGAGCCGCTGGGCACGGCGGTGACCTCCAGCCTGGGCGGCTTTGACTTCGGCTCGATCTTCTCGGGGATCGGCTCGGCCTTGGGTGGGCTGTTCCGCGCCGAGGGCGGCCCGGTGGCGGGTGGCCAGCCCTACATCGTCGGTGAGCGCGGGCCAGAATGGTTCGTGCCGCGCTCCGCAGGCGCCTCGGCGACCTCGATGCCGGGGATGCAGGACTGCCGTGTCAGCCAGGGCCAGGGATTCTCCGCGCGGCCGTCGCGGCGCAGCTCGACATGCAGGTTCGCCCCGGTGGTGCGCCCGGTGCGCCCCACCACGCCCATGTCCTGGCCCGCCGCGACCGGACGCCCGGCGGCCACGCCCGACGCGAATCGCGCGAGGTGGGCATACCGTGCGCGGGAGCCGTCGGCGTGCTCGATCTCGATCATCAGGCCGTAGTCGTAGTAGCGGCCGGCAAAGACCACCACGCCGTCGCTCGGCGCCACCACGGGCGTGCCCATCGGCGCGCGGATATCGACGCCAGGATGCGGCCTGCCGTGGCGCGAGCCGAAGCCGGAGGAGAACTCGCCTGCGACCGGCATAGTCGCTGGACAGGGGGCTGCGAGCGCGGCGGGCCCGGTACCGAGAACGAGCGCGACACCGAGGATCAGGGAGGGGCGATGGATCATGGCGCGGTCCGTGCCTTGACGCGCTCCGGAAGGCAACCCCGCATCCTCAGCCACGCGGCGTCGTGCCCGGCGGCAGCAGCGGGCGGACCAGCGCGGAGAAGCGCTCGAAGCTCTGCACGCCGCGATGCAACTGCCCGTTGATGACGAAGGACGGGGTCGCGTTGACGCCCGACTCGCGCTCGCCCTGGAGCCGCATCAGGATGATCGGGTCGGTGAAGCCGCGGTCGGTCATGCAGGCGTCGATCCGCGCCGCGGGAATGCCGGCGAGCGTGCCGGCGCGACGCAGCCAGGTGCGCGCATCCGGGCTGTGCGCCCAGGCCTCCTTGTTCGCGTAAAGCGTCGAGATCAGCGCCTCGTAGCGCTCCGGTCCGCCGCAATGGACCATCGCCGCCGCATCGAGCGCCACGCGGTCAAGCGGGAAGTCGCG
This sequence comes from Rubritepida sp., assembly GCA_041639675.1. GTDB lineage: Bacteria > Pseudomonadota > Alphaproteobacteria > Acetobacterales > Acetobacteraceae > Roseococcus. Next base: position 17,244 of record JBEQBS010000024.1, read on the forward strand.
CATCACGAATCGGACCAGCCCCGGCTCGATGAAGGTCGTGCGGATGCGCGGAAAGATCGTGGTGTGGAAGTTCGCGCAATTCCCGCAGGTCAGGGAGTGGTACTCGATAACCGCCACCGGCGCGTCGGCGCGACCGATGATGCGCTCGCCCGGCAGGGGGCGCGGCGTGTCGGGGCCGGGTGCCGTCGGCTCGAAGGCCTGGGGCCCGGGCGCCTGGGCGAAGGCGGCCGACGCGGGAACGGAGAGTGCCGCGGCGAGCGCCGCCCGGCGGGTGGTGGCGTGGGACATGGATGGTTCCTCCGGTTCAAGGATCATGGTCATTGGGCCTGCACCTGTGGCGATGGTGCGCGGAAGCTGGTGAGCACCAGCAGCGTGACGCCGCAGACGATGGCGACATCGGCCATGTTGAAGGTCGGCCAGTGCCAGCCGCCGTAGTGCGCGTCGATGAAGTCGGTGACCGCGCCGATGCGCAGGCGGTCGAGGATGTTGCCGAGCGCGCCGCCGATGATGAGGCCGATCGCCGTCGCCTCGGTCCGGCTGGCCGCGCGCCGCAGCCAAAGCAGCAGCCAGGCCACCACCGCGAGCTTGATGCCGACCAGCAGCCAGACCGCGCCGGCGGCGCTTTCGGCGAACATCCCGAAGGTGACGCCGGTGTTGAAGCCGAGCCGCAGGTTCAGCACCGGCAGCAACGTGATGCCCTCGCTGTAGGGTGGCCAGAGCGCATCGAGCGCCCAGGCCTTGGTTGCCTGGTCGATGGCCGCGGCGATCGGCACGGCGAGCAGGCCGAAGCGCCGCAGGGCGCGGGGGGCGGGCGTGGTCATCCCAGCTGAGCCAGCCATGGAAAGGCCTCCAGGATCCAGATGGCGAGACGGGTCATCTCGCCGGTTGCGATGGCGAGGCCGGCGGCGAGCATGATGACGCCGCTCGCGACCTGCAGGATGCGCCCCAGCCGCCCGAGCCGCCGCGCGCGCGCCATCGCCGCCGGCAGGTAGAAGGCCGCCAGCAGGAACGGCACGCCGAGGCCGAGCGCATAGGCCGCGAGCAGCCCGACGCCGGCGCCGGGCGTGAGCGCCGCTGCCGTCAGCACGCCGGCCAGCACCGGCCCGATGCACGGCGTCCAGCCGAAGCCGAAGGCG
>JBEQBS010000025.1:0-17133 GCA_041639675.1 Rubritepida sp.
GGCCTCGGCCGCCGGGCTGTCGGGGCGCACCTGGGCCACCACCACGCCCTCGCCCTTCGGCGCCGGGGCCAGCGCCACCCCCAGCGGGGCGCGCTGCGGCGCCTCGGCCTGGGCGTTGCGGACCCGCGCATCCGGCAGCTCGCCCATGCGCACCGCCAGCTCCTGCTCGGCGCCGTTGCGGCGAATGACCACGCGCGCCTCGCGGCCCGAGGGCAGTTCGCCCACCTGGCGCGCCAGGGCGCGGGCATCGCGCACATCCCGCCCGTCGAGCTTCAGCACCACGTCACCGGCGCGCAGCCCGGCGCGGGCGGCGGGGCTGCCCTCCGTCACCTCGGCCACCAGCGCGCCCTCGGCCCGGGGCAGGCCCAGGGCGGTGGCGAGCGCCGGGCTCAGCGGCTGCGTCGTCACGCCCAGGAAGCCGCGATCCACCCGCCCCTGCGCCTTCAGCTGCGCCGCCACCTGCTGCACCATGCGCGAGGGGATGGCGAAGCCGATGCCCACCGAGCCGCCGCTGGGCGAATAGATCGCCGTATTCACCCCGATGACGCTGCCATCCTGGGCAAACAGGGGCCCGCCGGAATTGCCGCTGTTGATCGGCGCATCCACCTGCAGGAAGTCGTCATAGGGGCCCTGGCCGATCTCGCGCCCGCGGGCGGAGAGGATGCCGGCGGTGACGGTGGCGTTCAGCCCGAAGGGGCTGCCCACCGCCACCACCCAGTCGCCCACCCGCGCCGCGTCGCTGTCGCCGAAGCGCAGGAAGGGCAGCGGGGCGCCGGCCTCCACCTTCAGCAGCGCGATGTCGGTGCGCGGGTCGGTGCCCAGGATGCGCGCCGGCAGCTCCCGCCCATCGGCCAGGGTGACGCGCACCTGCTGGGCATTGGCGATGACATGGGCGTTGGTGACGACATGCCCCTCGGCATCCATCACGAAGCCGCTGCCCAGGCCGCGCACCGCGCGCGCCGGGCCCATCGGCCCCTCGGCCTGCGCGCGGCCCGTGACCTGGATGGACACCACGGCGGGCTGCACCGCCTGCACCAGGTCGGCGAAGCCGCCCTGCGGCAGGGCGCTGCGGATGATGGGCGCGGCGGGCGTGGGCTGCGCGTGCAGCTCGCCCTGCCAGAAGGTGGCGATTCCGCCGAGCGCGGTGCCGGCCAGCAGGGCGGCGGCGAGGCGGGTGCGGGAACGGGTCATGGACCTCTCCTGTCGGTTGGTGGCGCCATCCTGCCGATGCGCGATGGAGCGGCGCGGGAAGGAACATGTCGAAGCCGTCAGACTTGACGCGGCGCGCGGCCGGGCGAAGTGTGCCGCGCCATGCAGCGCCGCGCCCTCCTCGCCCTCCCGCTCCTCGCCCCCGCCCTGGCCCGCGCCCAGGGCTTCACGCGGCCCATCCGGGTCATCGTGCCCTTCGCGGCCGGCGGCGCGGCGGACAGCGCCACCCGCGCCGTCACCCCCGGCCTGTCCCAGCGCCTGGGCCAGCCCGTGGTGGTGGAGAACCGCACCGGCGCCGGCGGCAGCCTGGGCGGCGGCGAGGTGGCGCGCAGCGCACCGGACGGCCACACCCTGCTGATGGACGCCTCCTCGCACCTGGTGAACCCGTCTCTGCTGCGCGGCCTGGCCTTCGACTACGCCACCGCCTTCACCCCCGTCTCGCTCGCCGTCACCTTCCCGCAGGTGCTGGCGGTGAAGGCGGAGCTGCCGGCGCGCAGCGTGGCGGAGTTCATCGCCCTGGCCCGGCGGCAGACCCTGAACATCGGCACCCAGGGCAATGCCACCGCCGGCCACCTGGGGCTGGCGCAGTTCGCGCGCGCCGCCGGCATCGAGGTGACGCACGTGCCCTATCGCGGCGGCGCCGATGCGGCGCGCGACCTGGCGGCGGGCACGCTGGATGGGTGCTTCATCACCATGCTCTCCGCCGGGCCGATCGTGGACAGCGGGCGGGCGCGGTTCCTCGCCGTCTCCAACGCCGCCCGCGTGGCGCTGCGGCCGGAGGTGCCGACCTTCGCGGAGGCCGGGACGCCGGGCATCGAGCTCTCCGAATGGGCCGCCCTCTTCGCCCCCGCCGGCACGCCGGCGCCGCTGGTGGCGCAGCTGCATGCCGCCCTCGCCGCCACGCTGGCCGAGCCGGAGGTGCGCGCGCGGCTGGCGCAGCTGGCCGCGGTGCCGGTGGGCAGCGACCCCGCGGCCTTCGCGCGCTTCGTCACCGAGGGCCGCGCCAGCATGGCGGCGCTGGTGCGCGACGCGAATATCCGCATTGACTGACGGCCTGCCCGGGCCGCGCCGCCTGGCGGCGGATGCGCAGGACGGCAAGGCGCGGGGTGGCCTGCTCGGCCGGCGCCGGCTGCTGCTGGCCACGCCGCTGCTGGCCGCGGCCGGCCCGCTTCCGGAGGAGTTCGTCGCCCTGCCCGGCCAACCGGTGCTGGCGCTGGCGGTCCATCCGGCCGTGGCGGCATTGCTGCGCCCGGCCTCCGGCGGCCGGCAGCGCCTGCTGAGCGGCGCGCTGCGCGGCACGGGCCCGGGCGTGGCGTGGGAGGATGGCTGGCTCTCCGGCCACGCGCATGGCGAGGGCCATGTCTTCCTCGCCTTCGAGCCGCGCACCGAGCGCCTGGCGTTGAGCCTGTGGGACGGCGCCCGCCCCTCCCTGTTCATCCCGCCGCGCCAGGCCGCCTGGCCGGAGGCGCTGCGTGCGCCGGTGACGCGCTTCAACCCGGAGGTCGCGGCGCTGATGCGCTGGGGATGAGGCACTGCCCCCGCCGCTCCGGGGCGTGACCACCCAACGGGATCTGCGCCGCTGATGCGGGTGGTCGCTTCCGCAGCTTCGCCGCCGGGCCCTTTCCGGCGTGCCCGCCCCTGGTCCAGGCCATGCCCCAGGCCAGCATTGCCGCCGGCGGGACCCGCCCCTGGCACCCCACCGGCCACGCCCGGGGCACCATGAAAAAGGGCGGCCCCGTCGCCGGGAGCCGCCCTTGATCGCGCGACCCGCGAAGGGTCAGGCCGCTTCCTGCTCCTCGGTCGCCTCGGGCTTCGGGCCGCTGTCCTGGCCCTTGGCGGCCACGTCGCGGTCCATCAGCTCGATCACGGCCATGGCGGCCATGTCGCCGTAGCGGTGGCCGGCCTTCAGCACGCGGGTGTAGCCGCCGGCACGCGCGGAGTAGCGCGGGGCCAGGGTGTCGAACAGCTTGGCCACCACCTTCTCGTCGCGCACCTGCGCCATCACCTGCCGGCGCGCATGCAGGCCGCCGCGCTTGCCCAGGGTGATGATGCGCTCGACATACGGGCGCAGCTCCTTGGCCTTGGGCAGGGTGGTGGTGATCTGCTCGTGCTTCAGCAGGCTGGTCGCCATGTTGCGCAGCATGCTGATGCGGTGGGTCGAGGTGACGCCGAGCTTCCGGCGGGCCATTCCGTGACGCATGACTCAATACTCTCCAATGGGGCCCGCTGGCCCGAGGTGATCAGAAGGGCTCTTCGACCTTCTTGGCGAGGTCCTCGATGTTCTCCGGCGGCCAGCCGGGCACGGGCATGCCCAGGCTCAGCCCCATGGAGGCGAGGACCTCCTTGATCTCGTTCAGCGACTTGCGGCCGAAGTTCGGGGTGCGGAGCATCTCCTGCTCCGACTTCTGCACCAGGTCGCCGATATAGACGATGTTGTCGTTCTTCAGGCAGTTCGCCGAGCGGACCGACAGCTCCAGCTCATCCACCTTGCGCAGCAGGTTACGGTTGAAGGGCAGGTCGTCCTGCACATCCGCCGCACCGCGGATTTCGCGCGGCTCCTCGAAGGTGATGAAGATGCCCAGGTGGTGCGTCAGGATGCGCGCGGCCAGCGCCACCGCGTCCTCCGGCGCCACCGTGCCGTTGGTCTCGACCGACATCACCAGCTTGTCGAAGTCGGTGCGCTGGCCCACGCGCGTCGGCTCGACGCGATAGGCCACCTTGCGGACCGGCGAGAAGATGGCGTCAATCGGGATCAGGCCGATCGGGCTGTCTTCCTTGCGGTTCTCCGCCGCCGGAACGTAGCCGCGCCCGCCCTCGACCGTCAGCTCCATCGAGAGCTTCGCGCCCTCGTCGAGCGTGCAGATCAGCAGCTCCGGGTTGGCGATCTCGATGTCGCCGGTCACCTGGATGTCGGCCGCCTTCACCTCGCCGGGGCCGGTGGCCGTCAGCATCAGGCGCTTGGCGCCCTCGCCCTCGTAGCGGACGGCGAGCTGCTTGAGGTTGAGGATGATGTCCGTCACGTCCTCGCGCGCGCCGGTCAGCGTGCTGAATTCGTGCAGCACGCCGTCCATCTTCACGCCCGTGACCGCCGCGCCCTGGAGGGACGACAGCAGGACGCGCCGCAGCGCATTGCCCAGCGTCATGCCGAAGCCGCGCTCCAGCGGCTCCACCACCATCTCTGCCGTGCGCCCGTCGGGGCTCACGGAATCGACGCGCGGCTTCTCCGGCTTGATGAGGCTTTCCCAGTTGCGTTCGAGCACTCTCGGTGTCCCCCTGGGAGGTTCAGACGCGCCGGCGCTTGCGCGGGCGGCAGCCATTATGCGGGATCGGCGTCACGTCGCGGATGGCGGTGACGTGGAAGCCGACCGACTGGAGGGCGCGCAGCGCGGATTCACGGCCCGAGCCGGGGCCCGACACCTCGACCTCAAGCGTCTCCATCCCGTGGTCGCGCGCCTTCATGCCCGCATCCTCGGCCGCGACCTGCGCGGCGTAGGGGGTGGACTTGCGGCTGCCCTTGAAGCCCTTGGTCCCCGAGGAGGACCAGGCGATCGCGTTGCCCTGGGCGTCGGTGATGGTGATGATGGTGTTGTTGAAGGTGGACAGCACATGCGCCACCCCGGAGGAGATGTTCTTCCGCTCCTTCTTCTTGGGGCGGGAACCGGCGGAGGGAGAGCGGGCCATCTTACTTCGTCACCTTCTTCTTGCCGGCCACCGGCACCGCCTTGCCCTTGCGGGTGCGGGCGTTGGTGTGGGTGCGCTGGCCACGCACCGGCAGGCCGCGCCGGTGGCGCAGGCCGCGGTAGCAGGCCATGTCCATCAGGCGCTTGATGTTCATCGCCGTCTCGCGGCGCAGGTCGCCCTCGACGCGGAAGTCGCGGTCAATCAGCTCACGCAGCTTCATGATCTCGTCGTCGGTGAGCTGGTTCACGCGGCGCTCGGCCGGGATGCCCACGGTGTCGCAGATCTGCTTCGCGTTCACCGGGCCGATGCCGTAGATGTAGCGCAGCGAGATTTCGACCCGCTTGTTGGGGGGGATGTTCACGCCAGCGATGCGCGCCACGTCTCAGCTCCTCAGGGCCTTCGCCCGAAACCGCGGGCCGGAGCAGCCGGCCCATCCTCTATGATCCAAAGCCGAACGCGGCCGTAGGCAGCCGCACCCGGCACGCCCCGCCCGCGAGAGGGCGGGACTTACGCCCCGAATCCCCACCCCGTCAAGCGGGCTGGGCGAGAATCCGGTTCAATCCCTCCGTCACCTCGGACATGTCCGCCATGCCGTCCACCACCCGCAGCTTGCCCTGCCCGGCGTAGTAGGGCAGCAGCGGTGCGGTCTGGCGGTGATAGGCCTCCAGCCGGGCGCCCACCGTCTCGGCATTGTCGTCGGCGCGGCGGGTGAACTCCCCCTTGCCGCAGACGTCGCAGACGCCCGGCGCCTTGGTCGGCTTGAACTCGTCGTGATAGCCTTCGCCGCAGCCGGCGCAGGTGAAGCGGCCGGAGATGCGGCGCACCAGCGCGGCGTCATCCACCCGCAGCTCGATCACGTGGTCGAGCGAGAGGCCCTTCTCCTTCAGCATGCCGTCCAGCGCCTCCGCCTGGGGCACGGTGCGCGGGAAGCCGTCCAGGATGAAGCCCCTGGCGGCATCCGGCTGCGCCACGCGCGCCGCCAGCATGGCGATGATGATGCCGTCCGGCACCAACGCCCCGCTTTCCATGATCGCCTTGGCCTGGCGGCCGACCTCGGTGCCCGCCTTCACCTCGGCGCGCAGCATGTCGCCGGTCGAGACCTGCACCAGGCCGAAGCGCTCTTCCAGCCGCTTGGCCTGGGTGCCCTTTCCCGCCCCCGGCGGGCCCAGCAGGATCAGGTTCATCGTCATGCTCTCCTCGTCTCTCACCGGGGCCGCGGCCCGCGCCCGCCCAGCCGGGCCTTCTTGATGAGGCCCTCATACTGGTGCGCGAAGAGATGGGACTGGATCTGCGCCACCGTGTCCATCGTCACCGTCACGATGATGAGCAACGAGGTGCCGCCGAAATAGAAGGGCACGCCATAGTTGCTGATGAGGATCTCCGGGATGAGGCAGACGACGCAGAGATAGGCCGCGCCCACCACCGTGAGCCGCGTCAGCACCCGGTCCAGGTAGTCGGCCGTGGTCTGGCCCGGACGGATGCCGGGCACGAAGCCGCCATACTTCTTCAGGTTGTCCGCCGTCTCGGCCGGGTTGAACACCACGGCGGTGTAGAAGAAGGCGAAGAAGATGATGAGCGCCATGTACAGCGCCATGTAGAGCGGCTGCCCATGCGCCAGCAGGTTGGCCACCGTCGTCAGCCAGCCATCCGCGTTGCGGTCGGCCGAGAAGCCGCTGATCGTCGCCGGCAGCAGCAGCAGCGAGGAGGCGAAGATCGGCGGGATCACGCCCGAGGTGTTCAGCTTCAGCGGCAGGTGCGTCGCCTCGCCGCCGAACATGCGGTTGCCCACCTGGCGCTTGGGGTACTGCACCGGGATGCGGCGCTGCGCGCGCTCGAAGAACACCACCAGCGCGATGGTCAGCAGCGCCGCCACCAGGAAGACGATGATGAAGACGGTGGACAGCGCGCCCGTCCGCCCCAGCTCCAGCGTGGAGATCAGCGCCGAGGGCAGGTTCGCCACGATGCCGGCGAAGATGATGAGGCTGATGCCGTTGCCCACGCCGCGCGCGGTGATCTGCTCACCCAGCCACATCAGGAACATGGTGCCGCCGACCAGCGTGATCATGCAGGAGATGCGGAAGAACATCCCCGGATCGGCCACGGCCGCGCCCATGGTGCCGCGGATGCCCTCCAGCCCCACGGCGATGCCCCAGGCCTGCACGATCGCAATCACCAGCGTGAGGTAGCGCGTGTACTGGTTGAGCTTCTTGCGCCCGGACTCGCCTTCCTTCTTCAGCGCCTCCCAAGAGGGGATGGCCGCCGTCATCAGCTGCACGATGATGGAGGCGCTGATGTAGGGCATGATGTTGAGCGCGAAGACCGTCATGCGCCCCAGCGCGCCGCCGGTGAACATGTCGAACATGCCGAGCACGCCGCCGCCATGCTGGCGCAGCATCTCGCCCATCACCGCGGCGTCCACGCCCGGCACGGGCACGTAGGTGCCGATGCGGTAGACGATCAGCGCCCCCAGCGTGAACCAGATGCGCTTCTTCAGCTCGGTGGCCTTGGCCAGCACCCCGAGGTTCATGCTGCCGGCAAGCTGGTCGGTGGCCGAAGCCATAGGAAAATCCCCGTGTCACGCGAACGGCGCCGGCGGAGCGAATCCGCAGGCGCCGCTGCCCTATACCCTATGGATGCGCGCCATGCACGGCGCGCCCCGTCACTCGGAGGCCGGCGCGGCCTCGGCCGGCAGCACCAGCGTGCCGCCCGCCGCCTCGACCGCCGCCGTGGCGGCGGCGGAGGCGCGGGACACGCTGATGCGCACCGGGCGCGTCAGCGCGCCGCGCGCCAGCAGGCTGACGCCGCCGGCATACTTGGCCCCGGAGCGCACCAGCCCGGCGGCCACCAGCATCTCCTCGGTGATCTCGGCGTCACCGGGGATCCGGCCCTGCGTGATCGCCTGGTCCAGCGCGCCGAGGTTCAGCGGCGCATAGGCCACGCGGAAGATGTTCTTGAAGCCGCGCTTCGGCAGGCGCCGGTATATCGGCAGCTGGCCGCCCTCGAAGCCGTTCAGCGACACGCCGGTGCGCGCCTTCTGGCCCTTGACGCCGCGCCCGCTGGTCTTGCCCTTGCCGGAGCCGATGCCGCGGCCGATGCGCTTGAACTTGGGCCTCGCACCCTCGTTGTCGCGCAGTTCGTTGAGCTTCATCTCAGTCCACCTTCACCAGGTGCGCGACCTTGCGGATCATCCCGCGCACGGCGGGGGTGTCCTCCAGCTCGCGCGCGCGGCCGATCTTGTTCAGGCCCAGGCCCTTCAGCGTGTCCTGCTGGCCGGGCTTGCGCCCGTTGCCGCTGGCCACCTGCGTCACCTTCACGGTCTTCTTCGTCACGTCAGACATTCGCAGCCTCCGCCGCCGGCTCGGCCGCGCCATCCTTGCGCGGGCCCAGCAGGTCCGCGACCTTCTTGCCGCGGCGGCTCGCCACCGCGCGCGGGCTGGTCGCACCCGTCAGGGCCGCGAAGGTCGCCTTCACCATGTTGTGCGGGTTGGTCGAGCCGGTGCACTTCGCCACCACGTCGCCCATGCCCAGCGTCTCGAAGACGGCGCGCATCGGACCGCCAGCGATGATGCCCGTGCCCGCCGGGGCGGCGCGCAGGATCACCCGGCCGGCGCCGAACTCGCCGATCACGTCGTGGTGCAGGGTGCGCCCCTCGCGCATCGGCACGCGGATCATGCCCTTCTTGGCACGCTCCGTCGCCTTGCGGATCGCCTCCGGCACCTCGCGCGCCTTGCCCGAGCCCCAGCCCACGCGGCCCTTCTGGTCGCCCACCACCACCAGCGCGGCGAAGGAGAAGCGACGGCCGCCCTTCACCACCTTGGCGACGCGGTTGATCGTGACGAGCTTGTCCTGCAGCTCGTCGCCCTGCTCCCGCTCCGGCTGGTTCCGGTTGCCGTCGCGGTCCCGGCGGCCGCGGCCCCGGTCGTTGTTGTTGTCGCCGCTGCGCGGTTCACGTGCCATGTCTGTGCCCTCGCGTCAGAAGCTCAGGCCGCCTTCGCGGGCGGCCTCGGCCAGCGCCTTGACGCGGCCATGATACAGGAAGGGGCCGCGGTCGAAGACCACCGCGGAGATGCCGGCGGCGAGCGCGCGCTCGGCCACCGCCTTGCCGACCGCCTCGGCCGCGGCCTTGTCGGCCCCGGTCTTCAGCGCGCCGCGCATGTCCTTCTCCAGCGAGGACGCCGCGGCGACGGTTCTGCCCGCCGCGTCGTCGATCACCTGGGCGTAGATGTGACGGCCGGAGCGGAACACGCTCAGCCGCGGGCGCCCGGCGCCCTTCTGCTTGATCTGGTAGCGCAGGCGCGCGCGGCGACGGGCCTGCATGGCGAGCTTGTCGGCCATTACTTCTTCTTCCCCTCCTTCCGGAGGATGACTTCGTTGTCGTACTTCACACCCTTGCCCTTGTAGGGCTCGGGACCGCGATAGGCACGGATCTCGGCGGCGACCTGGCCGACCTTCTGCTTGTCCATCCCCTCGACCTTGATCGCGGTGGGACGCTCGGTCGTGATCTTGATGCCGGCGGGCACCGGGTACCGGATCTCGTGCGAGTAGCCGAGGTTCAGCACCAGCTCGTTGCCCTGCACCGCCGCCTTGTAGCCGGTGCCGGTGATCTCCATGGACTTGGTGAAGCCCGTGGACACGCCCTGCACCATGCCCTGCACCAGCGAGCGCGTGGTGCCCCACAGCGTGCGCGCGCGCCGGTCCTCGCCGCGCGGCGAGACCTTCACCTCATTGCCCGCGACCTCGACATCCACGGCATCGGTGAGGTCGAGCGACAGCTCGCCCAGCTTGCCCTTGGCGGTCAGGGTGCGGCCGGCCAGGGCGACGGTCACGCCGGCCGGGACGGGAACGGGATACTTGCCAACTCGGGACATCTGCTTCCCTCCTGGCTCAGAAGACGCGGCAGAGGACTTCGCCGCCAACATTGGCAGCGCGGGCCTCCGCGTCGGACATCACGCCACGCGGCGTGGACAGGATCTGGATGCCGAGGCCGTTGTAGAACTTCGGCAGCTCCTTGATCTTCGAATACACCCGGCGGCCGGGCTTCGAGACGCGGCTGATCTCCTTGATGGCGGGCTCGCCCTCGGAATACTTCAGCTCGATCTCGATCTGGCTGACGCCGGTGCGGACCTCCTTCACCTGCCAGGCGCGGATGTAGCCCTCGCGCTTGAGGACCTCCAGCACGTCGCCCTTGAGGCGCGAGGCCGGGGCCACGCACTTGGTCTGGCGCGCGCCATGCGCGTTGCGGATGCGGGTGAGCAGGTCGCCCAGCGGATCGGACATGGACATGTGCCGGGCTCCTTACCAGCTCGCCTTGACCACGCCGGGGAGCTGGCCCTTGTTGGCCATGTCCCGCAGCATGTTGCGGCTGAGCTTGAACTTCCGGTAGTTGCCGCGCGGGCGGCCGGTGATCTCGCAGCGCAGGCGGATGCGCACCTTGGAGCCGTTGCGCGGCATCTGGGCGAGCTTCAGCGACGCCTCGAAGCGGTCCTCGATCGGCGCCTCGCGGTCCATCACCACCTTCTTCAGCGCGGCGCGCTTCGGGGCGTGTTGCGCGGACAGCTTCTCGCGGCGCTTGTTCTTCTCGACGGAAGAGGTCTTGGCCATCTGGGGTCAGGTCTCCTGGAACATGCGGGGCGCTTCCGCCCCGCCGTTTTCCGGTTGAATCAGTTGACGAACGGGAGGTCGAAGCCCTTGAGCAGGGCCTTGGCTTCCTTGTCCGTCTTCGCGGTCGTGACGAACACGATGTCCATGCCCCGGACTTGGTCAACCTTGTCGTAGTTGATCTCCGGGAACACGATCTGCTCCTTCAGGCCCAGCGAGTAGTTGCCGCGCCCGTCGAAGCCGCGATGCCCCGGGATGCCGCGGAAGTCGCGCACGCGCGGCAGCGCAATCGTGACCAGGCGGTCCAGGAACTCGTACATGCGTGCCTTGCGGAGCGTCACCTTGCAGCCGATGGCCTGGCCCTCGCGGATCTTGAAGCCCGCGATCGCCTTCTTCGCCTTCGTCCGCACCGGCTTCTGGCCGGCGATGAGCGTCATGTCGTTGACGGCGGCATCGAGCTTCTTCTGGTCGCCCGCGGCCTCGCCCACGCCCATGTTGATGACGATCTTCTCCAGCTTCGGCACTTCCATCGGGTTGGCGTAGCCGAACTCCTCGAGGAGCTTCGCCCGCACCACCTCGGCATAATGCTTCTGCAGGCGCGTCACCTCGCCCGGCGCCGCCGCGGCTTTGCCGGGCGCCGCGGGGATCGCGTCCACGCGGCGGCCCGTGCTCTCGCCCTCGGCCGGCTTCTTCGCCGGCGCCTTGCCCTTCGTACCGCTCATCGGTCGAGCACCTCACCAGATGCCTTCGCCACGCGGACCTTCTTCCCGTCCTCCAGGACGCGGAAGCCCACGCGGGTCGGCTTGTCGCTCTTCGGGTCAATCAGCGCCAGGTTGGACAGGTCAATGCCCGCCTCCTTGGAGATGATGCCACCCGTCTCGCCCACGCGCGTCTGCTTCGTGTGCTTCTTGACCAGGTTCACGCCCTGCACGAAGGCGCGGTTCTCGTCCGGCACCACGCGCAGCACCTCGCCGCGCTTGCCCTTGTCGCGGCCGGCCAGCACCTGCACCCGGTCGCCCTTCTTGATCTTGGCGGCCATGGTTACAGCACCTCCGGAGCCAGCGAGATGATCTTCATGAACTTGCGCGCGCGCAGCTCACGCACCACCGGGCCGAAGATGCGGGTGCCGATCGGCTCGCCCTGCTTGTTGATCAGCACGGCCGCGTTGCGGTCGAAGCGGATCGCCGAGCCGTCGGGGCGGCGCACCGGGTAGGCCGTGCGCACGATCACCGCGCGCTCCACCGAACCCTTCTTCACCTTGCCGCGCGGGATCGCCTCCTTGACCGACACCACGATGATGTCGCCCACGGACGCGGTCTTGCGCTTGGAGCCGCCCAGCACCTTGATGCACTGGACACGACGCGCGCCGGAGTTGTCGGCGACGTCCAGGTTGGCCTCGACCCCGATCATGCCTGCGCTCCCTCAGCGGCCAGGGGCGCGCCATTGCGCTGCACGACCGTCCAGGTCTTGCGCTTGGAGATCGGCGGGCACTCCTCGATGCTCACGACGTCGCCTTCCTGGCACAGGTTGGCCTCGTCATGGGCGGCGTACTTCTTCGAGCGCCGGATGAACTTCTTGTAGAGCGGATGCATCACGCGACGCTCGACAAGGACGGTGACCGTCTTGTCCATCTTGTCGCTGACGACCCGCCCGGTGAGGACTCGCTTCGGCATCGGCCGTGGTCTCCTCAAGCCTTGGCTTGGTTGGCGGCCGAACGCACGCGCTCGGCCAGGATGGTCTTCACGCGGGCGATGTCGCGGCGCACGGCCTTGATCCGCCCGGTGCCCTCCAGCTGGCCGGTGGCCCGCTGGAAGCGGAGGTTGAACTGCTCCTTGCGAAGGTCAATGAGCATCCCGGACAGCTCGTCCTGGGACTTCGCGCGGATATCCACGATCTTGGTCATCGGATCAAGCCTCCGCCGCGCCGAGGCGCGTCACGATCTTCGTGCGGATCGGCAGCTTGGCCGCGCCGAGGCTCAGGGCCTCCTTCGCGATCTCGGTGCCGACGCCGTCAATCTCGAACATCACGCGGCCGGGCTTCACCCGGGCCACCCAGTATTCGGGCGCGCCCTTGCCCGAGCCCATGCGGACCTCGGCCGGCTTGGTCGAGACCGGTACGTCCGGGAAGATGCGGATCCACACCCGGCCCTGGCGCTTCATGGCGCGGGTGATCGCGCGGCGGGCCGCCTCGATCTGCCGCGCGGTCACGCGCTCGGGCTCCAGGGCCTTCAGGCCGAAGCCGCCGAAGGTCAGGGAGAAGCCACCCTTGGCCACGCCCTTGATCCGGCCCTTGTGGGCCTTGCGGTACTTGGTTCGCTTAGGCTGCAGCATCGCTCTCTACCTTACCGCTGCGGCGCCTGGTCATGCGCCCGGCGGTCCTGCGCCATCGGGTCATGCGCCATGATCTCGCCCTTGAAGATCCACACCTTCACGCCGCAGGTGCCGTAGGTGGTCTTCGCCGTCGCCACGCCGTAGTCAATGTCCGCGCGCAGCGTGTGCAGCGGCACGCGGCCCTCGCGGTACCACTCCAGCCGCGCGATCTCAGCACCCCCAAGCCGGCCGCCGCAATTGATGCGGATGCCCAGGGCACCGAGGCGCATGGCGGACTGCACGGCGCGCTTCATCGCCCGGCGGAAGGCCACGCGGCGCTCCAGCTGCTGCGCGATGCTCTCGGCCACCAGCGTGGAGTCCAGCTCCGGCTTGCGGATCTCGAGGATGTTCAGCGACACCTCGGCGCCCGCCTTGGCCGACAGCTCCTTGCGGAGCACGTCAATGTCGGCGCCCTTCTTGCCGATCACGACGCCCGGGCGGGCGGCATGGATCGTCACGCGCGGCTTCTTCGCCGGGCGCTCGATCACCACCTTGGCGATGCCGGCGGACTTCAGGCGCTCCTTCAGCGTCTCGCGCAGCTTCACGTCGTCGTGCAGCAGCTTCGCGTAGTCGCGGCCGGCGTACCAGCGGCTGTCCCAGGTGCGGTTGATGCCCAGGCGCAGGCCAATCGGATTGACTTTGTGACCCATGTTACGCGGCCTCCGCCTTCGGGGCTTCCACCTGCCGTTCCGCCACCACGATCTTCAGGTGGGAGAACCACTTCTCGATGCGCGAGGACTTGCCGCGCCCGCGGGCGTGGAAGCGCTTCATCACGATCGCGCGGCCCACCTCGGCGCGGGCCACCACCAGGCGGTCCACGTCGAGCTGGTGGTTGTTCTCGGCATTGGCGATCGCGCTTTCCAGCGTCTTCTTCACCGTCTGCGCGATGCGGCGCTTGCTGAAGGTCAGCGTGGCGATGGCCTTCTGCGCGGGCTCGCCGCGGATCATGCCGGCCACCAGGTTCAGCTTGCGGGGGCTGACATGGATGTTCAGCAGGACCGCCTGCGCCTCGTTGTCCGCCAGGCCGCGGGGATGCTTCGGCTTGCTCATCTCAGCCCCGCTTCGCCTTCTTGTCCGCCGAGTGCCCACCGAAGGTGCGCGTCGGCGAGAACTCGCCCAGCTTGTGGCCGACCATGTTCTCCGACACCTGCACGGGCAGGAACTTCCGCCCGTTGTAGACGCCGAAGGTCAGGCCGACGAACTGCGGCAGGATGGTGGAGCGGCGCGACCAGGTCTTGATGACCTCGTTGCGGGTCGAGGCGCGTGCGGCCTCGGCCTTGCCCAGGAGGTAGCCGTCCACGAACGGCCCTTTCCAGACGCTGCGCGGCATAGCGATCAGCCCTTCGTCGCGTTGCGGCGGCGCACGATGCTGCGATCCGTCCGCTTGTTGTTGCGGGTCTTGGCGCCCTTGGTGGGCTTGCCCCAGGGAGTGACCGGGTGACGGCCGCCCGAGGTGCGGCCCTCGCCGCCGCCATGCGGGTGGTCAACCGGGTTCATCGTCACGCCGCGGTTGTGCGGCTTGCGGCCCAGCCAGCGCGAGCGGCCGGCCTTGCCGAGCTGCTGGTTGCTGTTGTCCGGGTTGGACACGGCGCCGATGGAGGCGATGCACTCCGCACGCACGGTGCGCAACTCGCCCGACATCAGCTTGATCTGCGCCAGGCCGGCATCCTTGCCCACCAGCTGCGCGAAGGTGCCCGCCGAGCGCGCGACCTTGGCGCCCGCACCGGGCTTCAGCTCGATGTTGTGGATCACCGTGCCGACCGGGATCGCGCCGAGCGGCATGGCGTTGCCCGGCTTGATGTCGGCCTTGTCGCCCGCCACCACCACGTCGCCGGCCTTCAGCCGCTGCGGCGCGATGATGTAGGCCAGCTCGCCATCCTGGTACTTCAGCAGGGCGATGAAGGCCGTGCGGTTGGGGTCGTATTCCAGCCGCTCGACGGTCGCCGGCACGCCCCACTTGGCGCGGCGCTTGAAGTCCACCACGCGGTAGGACTGCTTGTGCCCGCCCCCACGGAACCGGACCGTGATGCGGCCATGGTTGTTGCGGCCGCCCGAGTGCGACTTGCCCTCGGTCAGCCCCTTCACCGGGGCGCCCTTCCACAGGGCGGAGCGGTCAATCAGCACCGTGCCGCGCAGGCTCGGCGTGACCGGGTTGAAGTTCTTCAGCGCCATGGCGTTACGAGAGCCCCGTCGTCAGATCAATGCTCTGCCCGGGGGCGAGCTTGACCACGGCCTTCTTCCAATCCGAGCGCTGGCCGGGACGGCCCTTGAAGCGCTTGGTCTTGCCCTTCATCACCAGCGTGTTCACCGCCGTGACGGAGACGTTGAACAGGCCTTCCACCGCCTGCTTGATCTCCGGCTTCGTCGCATCCAGCGTCACGCGGAACACGTACTGGCCCTGCTCGGTCAGCGTGGTGGCCTTCTCGGTCACCAGCGGCGCCAGCACCACCTGGTACATGCGCTCCTTGCCGATCGGCTTGGGCGCCGGCGGCTTGCTCACGGTCGCGCTCATGCCAGGCGCTCCTTCAGGGCTTCCACGCCGGCGCGCGTCACCACGAGCACGTCATGGTTCAGGATGTCGTAGACATTGGCGCCGGCGGTCGGCAGCGCGTCCATCCCGGGGATGTTGCGCAGCACGCGGATGAAGTTGGCATCCACCGCGGCGTCAATGACCAGCGCCTTGGACCAGCCCAGTGCCTTCACCTGCTTGGCCATGGCGGAGGTCTTGGCACCCTCGGCCGCCGTCGCGGCGTCGAGCACCACCAGCTTGCCGTCGGCCGCCTTCTGCGACAGCGCGGAGATCAGGCCCAGGCGCCGCACCTTCTTGTTCAGCGAATAGCCATGGTCGCGCACGACCGGGCCATGCACCACACCGCCCTTGCGGAACTGCGGCGCGCGCAGCGAGCCCTGACGGGCCGAACCCGTGCCCTTCTGCCGGTACGGCTTCTTGGTCGTGCCCGAGACCTCGCCCATGCCTTTGGCCTTGTGCGTGCCGGCCCGGCGCTTGGCGAGCTGCCAGTGCACCACGCGCGCCATGATGTCGGCGCGCGGGGGGACCGCGAAGATCTCGTCCGGAAGCTCGATCTCGCCGCTCGCGGCGTTGTCGAGGGTGATGACGTTCACCTGCATCGTCGTATCCTCAGGCCGTCGCCGCGGGGAAGGGCGCATCGGCGGGGCGCGCGCGCTTCACGGCGTCGCGCACCATCACGTAGGAGCCCGTGGCGCCCGGCACCGCGCCCTTGATGAGCAGCAGCCCGCGCTCGACGTCGTGCCCGGCGATCACCAGGTTCTGCGTCGTGACGCGCTCCACGCCCAGGTGGCCGGCCATCTTCTTGTTCTTGAAGGTCTTGCCCGGGTCCTGACGGTTGCCGGTGGAGCCGAGCGAGCGGTGCGAGATGGATACGCCGTGCGACGCCTCGAGGCCGGCGAAGTTCCAGCGCTTCATGCCGCCCTGGAAGCCCTTGCCCTTGGTCGTGCCCGTGATGTCCACGCGCTGGCCCTTGACGAAGTGCTCCACCGTCAGCGCGGTGCCCGGCGCCACGGCCGCATCGGCCGAGACGCGGAACTCCGCCACCTTGGCCGGCGCCTCGACTCCCGCCTTGGCGAAGTGGCCGCGGTTCGGCTTGGAGACGTTCTTCGCCTTGGCGGTGCCGAAGCCGATCTGCAGGGCGGCGTAGCCGTCCTTCTCCTCGGTGCGCTGCGCGACCACGCGCACCGCGTCCAGGTGCAGCAGCGTGACAGGCGTGGAGGAACCATCCTCGTTGAACACGCGCGACATGCCGAGCTTGCGCGCGATCAGCCCCGTGCGGGTCTGGGTTGCCATGACCGGGCCCTCAGATCTTGATCTCGACGTCCACGCCGGAGGCGAGGTCGAGCTTCATCAGCGCGTCCACCGTCTGCGGCGTGGGGTCAACGATGTCCAGCAGGCGGCGATGCGTCCGGATCTCGAACTGCTCGCGCGACTTCTTGTCCACATGCGGCGAGCGGTTCACGGTGAAGCGCTCGATCTGCGTGGGCAGCGGGATCGGCCCGCGCACCCGCGCGCCGGTCCGCTTCGCGGTCTGCACGATCTCCCGCGTGCTGCCATCCAGCACGCGGTGATCGAACGCCTTGAGGCGGATGCGGATATTCTGGTTGTCCATGGTCCGCTGCCTCAGTTCGCGATGGAGGCCACGACGCCGGCGCCCACCGTGCGGCCGCCCTCGCGGATGGCGAAGCGCAGCCCCTCGTCCATGGCGATCGGCGCGATCAGCTCGACATCCATCGAGACGTTGTC
>JBEQBS010000026.1:0-17146 GCA_041639675.1 Rubritepida sp.
CCGCGCCGCCCGCCGCCGTGCCGGCCGCCGCGCCCGCCGCCGGCCCGCTGCGCATCCTGCTGGTGGAGGACACGCCGGACGTCGCCGCCGCCACCGCCGGGCTGCTGGAAGGCCGTGGCCATGCGGTGACGCTGGCGGGCGACGCCGATGCCGCGCTGGCGGCGCTGCGCGGCGGCGCCGCCTTCGACCTGGTGCTGAGCGACCTGGTGATGCCCGGAACCATGGATGGGCTGGGGCTGGCGCGGGCCGTGCGCGCCGGCTTCCCCGGCCTGCCGGTGCTGCTGCTTTCCGGCTACAGCGAGGCGGCGGGCGAGGCGGCGCGGGAGGGCTTCCCGCTGCTGCTCAAGCCCGTCTCGCCGGATGCGCTGGCGGAGGCGGTCAGCGCAGCCACAGCGCCTCCTTGACCGTGCGGGCGATGAAGGCGCGGTGCGCCTCCTCCTGCGCCTCGGTCAGCGCCATCGGGCGCGGGGTGCGCGGGGCGCGGGCCTCGGTGGCGAGCAGGGAGACGGCCGGCGCCTCCTCCAGCGCCAGGCCGGATTGCCGGCCGCCGCGCAGCTCCAGGTAGGCGGCGGCCAGCAGCTTCACGTCCAGCAGGGCGTTGTGGGTGGTGCGCTCGCTGAGGTCTATGCCGAAGCGGCGGCACAGCGCGTCCAGGCTGTTGGGCGCGCCGGGGAAGCGCTCCTTCGCCAGCACCAGGCTGTCCACCATGCGCGCGCGGTCCAGCGTGGGCAGGCCGGCGCGGAACAGCTCGGCGTCCAGGAAGCCGAAGTCGAAGGGGGCGTTGTGGGCGACGATGGGGCTGTCGCCCAGGAAGTCCAGCATGGCGGGGGCGATGTCGCGGAACTTCGGCTTGCCCTCCAGGTCCGCGCGGGTGAAGCCGTGCACGCGGGTGGATTCCGGCGGCACGTCGCGCTCGGGGTCCACCAGGGCGTGGAAGTGGCGCCCGGTGGGCAGCAGGTTCACCAGCTCGATGGCCGCGACCTCGATCACGCGGTCGCCCGTCAGCGGGTCGAAGCCGGTGGTCTCGGTGTCCAGCACGATCTCGCGCATCACGGGGCCTCCCGGGCCAGCAGGCGGCGCAGCCGCGCCACGGTGTGGAAGCGCGACAGGCCGGTGCGGATGACGTGGGTGGCGCGGCGGCGCTTTTCCGCGTCGGGCATCTGGCGGGCGCGGATGGCGGCCAGCCGGGCGGGCGTCATGCCCGGGCGGCGCAGCACGCGCGCGGCCTGCACGGCGGCGGGGGCCGAGACGACGAGGATGGCGTCCAGGTGGCGCGTGTCCCGCCGCGTCTCGAAGAGCAGGGGGATGTCCAGCACGGCCAGCGGCGCGCCGCGGCGGCGGGCACGGCGGAGGAAGCGCGCCTCCTCCCGCCGCACCAGCGGGTGGATGATCCCTTCCAGCACGCGCAGCGCCGCCGGGTCGGCCAGGACGATGCGGCGCAGCGCCTCGCGGTCCACCGCACCGTCGCGCACGCCATCGGGGAAGGCGCGGGCGATGGGCCGCACGGCGCTGCCGCCGCGCGCCTGCAGGGCATGCACCGCCGCATCGGCATCGAAGACCGGGATGCGGCGGGCGGTGAACAGGCGCGCCGCCGTGCTCTTGCCCATGCCGATGGAGCCCGTGAGGCCCCAGACCCTCACAGCAGGTCGGCCGCGGTGGCGCGGCGCAGCCTGTCGTCCACCACCGGGTCCAGGCCGAACCAGGCGGCGAAGCCGGGGCGGGCCTGGTGCAGCAGCATGCCCAGCCCGTCCACCGCCCGCAGGCCGCGCGCGCGGGCGGCGCGCAGCAGCGGGGTTTCCAGCGGCACGTAGACGATGTCGGCCACCGTGGCATGGGCGGGCAGCGGCGCGGGGTCCAGCGCCAGCGGCGGCTGGCCGGCCATGCCGAGCGAGGTGGCGTTCACCAGCAGCGCGGCATCCTCCAGCGGCGGCGCATCCGCCACCTGCACGGGGCCGCCCAGCGCGGCGGCCAGCGCCTCGGCACGGGGGCGGTTGCGGTTCACCAGCGTCAGGCGCGGGCAGCCGGCATCCAGCAGCGCGGCGGCGATGGCCCGCGCCGCCCCGCCGGCGCCCAGCACCACCGCCGGACCGGCCGCCACGTCCAGCCCCTCCAGCGAGGCCAGGAAGCCGAAGCCATCCGTGCAGTCGCCGGTGATGGCATCGGGCGTGAAGACCAGCGTGTTGACCGAGCCGGCGCGGCGGGCGCGCTGCGTCACGGCGTCGCAGAGGGCGAAGGCGGCCTCCTTGTGCGGGAGGGTGACGTTGCAGCCGCGGAAGCCGGCGGCGCGCAGGCCGGCGATGGCGGTGGCGAAGTCCGCGGGGCGCACCGGCAGCGGCAGGTAGGCGGCGTCCAGCCCGTGCCGCGCGATCCAGTGCCCATGCAGCTGGGGCGAGCGCGAGTGGGAAACGGGCCAGCCGACCACGCCGGCCAGGGCGGCCTTGCCGGTCAGCGGCATGGGGTGGCGCGGGCCGTCACGCGCTGTCCCCTGCGGCAAGGACCGGACGCGCAGGACCAGCGCCCCCCACGCGGAATCCGGCCGCACCGCGGCCGGCGCGCCCAGACGGCCTGCGCAGCCAGCGCACCCGCGGCGGCGCGAAAGCCAAGCGGCCGGAGGCCGCGTCCGGCGCCTGAGGGCACGACATCAGATGGCGACGCTCGGCACGAGCGTCGCCTGCATGGCGGCGCACAGGGTTTCCGTCCCGTCCTCGGAGCGCATCCACACCTCGGCGCGGGCGACGGTGAGCGTGCGGCCGGGCTTCAGCACCTCGGCGCGGGCGATGGCCAGCACGCCGCGGGCGGGGCGCAGGAAGTTCACCTTCAGCTCGGCCGTCAGCACCTCCTGCCCCGCCGGCAGCAGGGACAGGGTGGCGTAGCCGCAGGCGTTGTCGGCCAGCGTCGTCAGCACGCCGGCATGCAGGAAGCCGTGCTGCTGCGTCATCGTCTTGCGGAAGGGCGCCTCGATGGTGCAGCGGCCGGGCCGCACCTCGGCGATGCGCGCCTCGATCACCCGCATCAGCCCCTGCTGGGCGAAGGAGGCCTCGATCCGGCGTTGCAGCTCCTCGTGCATCACAGCTTCCAGCCCGTGTGGATGGCGACGATGCCGCCCGAAAGGTTGCGGTGCGCCACGCGCTCCAGCCCCGCCGCGCGCATCATGCCCGCCAGCGTCGCCTGGTCGGGGAAGGTGCGGATGCTTTCGGCCAGGTATTCGTAGCTGCCGGCATCGCCGGCGATGCGGCTGCCCAGGCGCGGCAGCACCTTGAAGCTCCACATGTCGTAGAGCGGCACCAGCGCGCCGATCTCCAGCCGCGAGAACTCCAGCACATGCGCGCGCCCGCCGGGCCTCAGCACGCGCCGCATCTCGCGCAGGACGGCGTCCTTGTCGGTGCAGTTGCGCAGGCCGAAGGCCATGGTGATCTTGTCCACGCTGTTCGCCGGCAGCGGCAGGCGCTCGGCATCCGCGCAGAGGAAGGACAGGCCGCGCACCAGCCCGCGCTCCGCCGCGCGGTCCTGGCCGACGCGCAGCATCTCGTGGTTGATGTCCGAGCAGATCACGCGGCCCGCGCCGCGCTCCAGCGCCAGGAAGGAGATGTCCCCCGTGCCGCCGGCGAGGTCCAGCAGCGCCTCGTTCGCGCGGGGGGCGACCATGTTCAGCAGGATGCGCTTCCAGATGCGGTGGATGCCCAGCGACATCGCGTCGTTCATCAGGTCGTAGCGCGGGGCCACGCTGTCGAAGACGCGGCGCACCAGCCCCGCCTTCTCCTCGCGCGGGACCTGCCGGAAGCCGAAGTCGGTCTCGTTCGTCATGACGCCGCAGCATGCCACGCCGGGCCCGCGCTTGCCACCCGCGCCCCGGCGCGGCAGGAGGGGCCGGAAGGAGAACGCGCGGTGCCCGAGCTGCCCGAGGTCGAGACGGTGATGCGCGGCCTGGCCGCGGTGCTGGACGGCGCGCGCATCACCCGCGCCGAGACGCGGCGCGATGGGCTGCGCTGGCCCTTCCCGCCCGCCCTGCGCCAGGTGCTGACCGGCGCGCGGGTGGAGGGGCTGCGCCGGCGCGGCAAGTACATGCTGGTGCGGCTGGAGGGCCGGGATTCCCTGCTGGTCCATCTGGGCATGAGCGGGCGCATGGTGGCGCGCCGCATCGGCGAGGATCCGGCACCCTCGCTGGGCCCGCAGGGCGCGGCCAGTGACGCGCGGGGCGCCGCGGCTGACCTGCATGAGCATGTGGTGCTGGAAACGGACCATGGCTGGCGCATCGGCTTCGTGGACCCCCGCCGCTTCGGCAGCCTGGACCTGGCCCCGCGCGACGCCGAGGACGGCCACCGCCTGCTGGCCGCCCTGGGCCCCGAGCCGCTGGAGGATGCCTTCGACGCCGCCGCGCTGCATGCCGCGCTGGCCGGGCGGCGCACGCCCATCAAGGCCGCGCTGCTGGACCAGTCCGTGGTGGCCGGCCTGGGCAACATCTACGTCTGCGAGGCGCTGTTCCGCGCCGGGATCGCCCCCACCCGCCAGGCGGCGGGCGTGACGGCGGAGGACGCGGCGCGGCTGGTGCCCGCCATCAAGGGCGTGCTGGCCGAGGCCATCGCCGCCGGCGGCTCCTCCCTGCGCGACTACGTGCGCGCGGATGGGGAGCTGGGCTTCTTCCAGGACCGCTTCGACGTGTACGACCGCGCGGGCGCCCGCTGCGCCGGCTGCCCGGGCGAACCCGCCTGCCCGGGCGTGCTGCGGCTTGTGCAGGGCGGCCGCTCGACCTTCTATTGCCCCTTCAAGCAACGCTGAGGAGACCGCCCATGGCCCATGAGATGATCCTGACCGAGACCCAGGGGCGGGTGGCCGTCATCCGCCTCAACCGCCCGCAGGCGCTCAACGCCCTGTGCGACCAGCTGATGGGCGAGATCGCCGATGCCCTGGCCGGCTACGACGCCGACCCCGGCATCGGCGCCATCGTGCTGACGGGCAGCGAGAAGGCCTTCGCCGCCGGCGCCGACATCAAGGAGATGAAGGACCGCACCTACCCGGCCGTGCTGGCCGAGGACTTCATCGGCAAGTGGGAAGCCGTGAGCATGGCGCGCAAGCCCGTCATCGCCGCCGTCTCCGGCTTCGCTCTGGGCGGCGGCTGCGAGCTGGCGATGATGTGCGACCTCATCATCGCCGCCGACACGGCGAGGTTCGGCCAGCCGGAGATCAAGCTGGGCATCATCCCCGGCGCGGGCGGCACCCAGCGGCTGACGCGCGCCGTGGGCAAGGCCAAGGCGATGGACCTGGTGCTGACGGGCCGCATGATGGACGCCGCCGAGGCCGAGCGCGCCGGCCTGGTGGCCCGCGTGGTGCCGGCGGCCGAGCTGATGGCGGTGGCGATGGAGGCGGCGCAGACCATCGCCGGCTATTCCCTGCCCTCCGTCACGGTCGCCAAGCAGGCGGTGAACGCCGCGCTGGAAACCACGCTGCGCGAGGGCATCCGCTACGAGCGCGGCGTCTTCTACGCGCTCTTCGCCACGGCGGACCAGAAGGAGGGGATGAGCGCCTTCGCCGAGAAGCGGAAGCCCAGCTTCACCCATGGGTGAGCGCTGACGGCTTGACTCCGGGCGGGCGCCGGGACTAACACCCCGCTTCCCGCGGTGGGCCCCGGCCTGCCGCTGCACCCTTTGTTCAGAGCAGCCTCGACCGCCCATGGCCAACAACGCCTCCGCGCGCAAGCGCATCCGCCAGACCGAGAAGCGCACCGAGCGCAACCGCATGCGCCGCTCGCGCGTGCGCACCTTCCTGCGCAAGGTGGAGCTGGCGCTGGCGGGCGGCACCGCCGAGGAGGCGAAGACCGCCCTGGCCGCCGCGGCGCCGGAGATGCAGCGCGCCGTGACCAAGGGCGTGCTCCATCGCAACACGGTGGCGCGCAAGCTGTCGCGCCTGTCGGCGCGCGTGAAGGCGGCTGCCGCCAAGAGCGCCTGACACCAGGCAAGTCCTGCTGGCTGATCGGTGAAGTCACCGGGAAGGGCTCCCCTTCCCGGTGATGTTCCTTGCGTGCATGGCAACCTTTGCCGGTCGCGCTTTGTTTGCCACAGGCCAGAACTCTCCACGTTATCCACAGGCCGCGAGGGTGGGTTTCCGCCCCCGGCCGGCGTAGCATCCGGGTCAAGGCGACAGGGGACCGAGGCGGACATGGAGACAGTGCCGGAACATCTCCCCCGCATCGGGGCCGAGGGCCCCGTCCCCGCCACCGACCTCGCCACCGGCTGGGCCCGCGTCCGTGCCCGGCTGCGGCAGGAGGTGGGGGACGTGGAATACCGCACTTGGCTGCGGCAGATGACCATGCAGGGCACCGAGGACGGCGCGGCCCTCGTCACCCTGCCCACCCGCTTCCTGCGCGACTGGGTGCGCGACCATTACGGCGACCGGCTGAAGGCCATGGTGGCGGCCGAGATGCCGCCGCTGCGCGGGGTGGAGCTGCGCGTGGCCACGGCCCGCAGCGCCGCGCGCGCCGAGGCCGAGGCCCCGCTGGGCGAGAACCTGCTGGCCGCCCCCGCCCCGCCGCCCGCCTCCCTGCCCGCCGCCCCCGTCTCCCAGCCCGTGGATGCCGCCGCGGGCAATGACTGGGTGGCGCCGCTGGACCCGCGCTTCACCTTCGACACCTTCGTGGTCGGCAAGCCCAACGAATTCGCCCATGCCTGCGCCCGCCGCGTGGCCGAGGCCCCGGCCATGGCCGGCTTCAACCCGCTCTTCCTGTATGGCGGGGTGGGGCTGGGCAAGACGCACCTGATGCACGCCATCGCCTGGAGCCTGCGGGAGCAGAACCCGCACCTCCCGGTGGCCTACATGAGCGCCGAGAAGTTCATGTACCGCTTCATCGCCGCGCTGCGCTCCCACAACACCACCGAGTTCAAGACGCAGCTGCGCTCCGTGCAGGTGCTGATGGTGGACGACCTCCAGTTCCTGATCGGCAAGGACAACACGCAGGAGGAGTTCTTCCACACCTTCAACGCGCTGATTGACGGCGGCAAGCAGATCATCCTGTCCGCCGACAAGGCGCCGACCGACCTTTCGGGCATCGAGGACCGGCTGCGCACGCGGCTGTCCGCCGGCATCGTCGCCGACCTGCACGCCACCACCTATGAGCTGCGGCTGTCCATCCTCCAGGCCAAGGCGGCGGATGCGGGGGTGGAGATCCCCGTGCGGGTGCAGGAGCTGCTGGCGCGCAAGATCGCGTCGAACGTGCGCGACCTGGAAGGCGCGCTGAACCGGCTGGTGGCGCATGCCAAGCTGTTCGGCCGCCCCATCACGCTGGATACCGCGCCCGACGTGCTGGCGGACATCCTGCGCTCCCACGACCGCCGCATCTCCATTGACGACATCCAGCGCAAGGTGGCGGAGCACTACACCATCAAGCTGAGCGAGATGTCCTCCGACCGGCGCTCCCGCGCCGTGGCGCGGCCGCGGCAGGTGGCGATGTTCCTGGCCAAGCAGCTCACCCAGCGCTCCCTGCCCGAGATCGGGCGCAAGTTCGGCGGGCGGGACCACACCACCGTGCTGCATGCGGTGAACAAGGTGACGGCGCTGATGGAGGAGGACCCCTCCTTCGCCGAGGATGTGACGCTGCTGCGGCGCATGCTGGAGACCTGAGCGGCCCGGTTTCCGCCGCGCGGCCGCCCTGCTAGACACCACAGAATCCAGCCAGCTTGCCCCAGGGGGGACCGGGACCATGAAGTTCAGCGTCGAGCGCGCCATCCTGCTCAAGGCCCTGGCCCATGCGCAATCCGTGGTGGAGAAGCGCAACACCATCCCCATCCTCGCCAACATCCTGCTCGACGCGCGCGAGGGCGGGCTGAAGCTCACCGCCACCGACATGGAGATCGCCATCGTCGAGGAGGTGCCGGGCGTGCAGGTGGCCCGGGCGGGGCGCACCACCGCCCCGGCGGCGACGCTGTTCGAGATCGTGCGCAAGCTGCCCGACGGCGCGACGGTGGAGCTGGACCACAAGGGCGGCGACGCCCCGCTGGCCCTGCGCGCGGGCCGTTTCCAGACCAGCCTGTCGGTGCTGCCGGTGGAGGACTACCCGGCGATGACCGAGGGCAGCCTGCCGCACGCCTTCAAGCTGGAGGCCGCGAAGCTGCGCGCCCTGGTGGACCGCACGCGCTTCGCCATTTCCACCGAGGAAACGCGCTACTACCTCAACGGCATCTACCTGCACGTCGCGGAATCCGAGGGCCGCAAGGTGCTGCGCGCCGCGGCCACGGACGGCCATCGCCTGGCGCGGGTGGAGGAGGATCTGCCGGCAGGTGCTTCCGCCATGCCCGGCGTCATCATCCCGCGCAAGACCGTGGCGGAACTCCGCAAGCTGGCGGAGGAGACGCGCGACGAGATCGAGGTGAAGCTCTCCGACACCAAGATTTCCTTCCGCATCGGCGCCGTTGCGCTCACATCCAAGCTGATTGACGGCACCTTCCCGGATTACGAGCGCGTGATCCCCAAGGGCAACGACAAGGTGATGGAGGTCCATTCCAAGGCCTTCGCCGAGGCGGTGTCCCGCGTCGCCGCCATTTCCTCCGAGCGGTCGCGCCCGGTGAAGCTCTCTCTCGCCTCCGACTACCTGGAGGTGACGGCCAACAGCGCCGAGGCCGGCAATGCGCGCGAGGAGCTGGATGGCGGCCTCGTCACCTATGCCGCGGCGCCGCTGGAGATCGGCTTCCAGGCCCGCTACCTGGCCGACATCACCGACCAGGCGGGGGACACGCTGGTGTTCCGCTTCAGCGACGGCAACGCGCCCACCGTGGTGCAGGACAAGGCGGACCAGGGCGCGCTCTACGTGCTGATGCCGATGCGGGTCTAGCCCCACGCCATTTTCCGCCTGCGCTGCGCTTCGGCGGAAAACGCCGCGGGGACCCCGGATGGGCGCTCGTCCTCTATGACGTGGCTCCTCCCACCGCGGCAAAGCCGCGGTGGGGCGCCTGAGGCGCTCCCTACGTCGGTTTTTCCTCCGCCTTGCTGCGGAGAAACCGCCGCGGGGACCCCAGATATGGGCGCCTGTCCTTTCCATCCGGCTCCTCCCGCCACGGCGAAGCCGCGGCGGGGCGCCTGAGGCGTCCTGTTGCAGCGTCCCGCCCCCTCCCCCCGCCTCACCCGCCTGCGGCTGACGCGCTTCCGCTCCTACCCGCTGGCGGAGCTGCGGATCACGGGCCGGCTGGTGCTGTTCTCCGGCACCAATGGCGCCGGCAAGACCAACATCCTGGAGGCCATCTCCCTGCTCGCCCCCGGGCGCGGGCTGCGCGGGGCACGCATGGCGGAGCTGGCGGCGCATGGCGCGCCTTCCTGGGCCGTGTCCGGCCGCTTCGACGACGCCGCCGGCGGCTTCGAGGTCGGCACCGGCACGCTGGACGACGCCACCGGCGAGCGCCGCGCCTTCCGCCTGGATGGCGGGAAGCTGCCCACCCAGGCCGAGCTGGCCGAGCGCCTGCCCATGGTCTGGCTGACGCCGCAGCAGGACCGCCTGTTCAGCGACCCCGCCTCCGCCCGCCGCCGCTTCCTCGACCGCCTGGTCCTGGCCTTCGAGCCCCGCCACGCGCGCGAGGTCGCCGCCTATGAGCGTGCCATGGCCCACCGCAACCGCCTGCTGGCGGAGGGCGAGGCCGACCCCGCCTGGCTGGGTGCGCTGGAGGAGGAGATGGCCACCCACGGCATCGCCGCCGCCGCCGCCCGCCGCACCCTGGTGGGGCGGCTGGGCGCGGCGCTGGCGCAGGGGGTGGCCGGCGCCTTCCCGGCCGCCCGCCTGGCGCTGGACTGCCCGGCCGCCGCCCTGCTGGACCGCATGCCCGCCCTGGAGGCCGAGGAGGCCCTGCGCCAGGGCTGGCGCGAGGGCCGCCGCCGCGACGCCGCCGCCGGCGCCACGCTGTCCGGCCCGCACCGGATGGAGCTGGGCTTCACCCATGCCGGCAAGGAGATCCCGGCGGCGCTGTGCTCGACCGGCGAGCAGAAGGCGCTGCTGGTTTCCACCGTGCTGGCCCATGCCGGGCTGATCGCCGCCGCGCGCGGCCTGGCGCCGCTGCTGCTGCTGGACGAGGCCGGGGCGCACCTGGATGCCGGCCGGCGCGGCGCCCTGGCGGATGCCCTGCTGGCCCTGCCCGCCCAGGCCTTCCTGACCGGCACGGAGGACCGCGCCTTCCCCGGCGCGCGGATCGAGCGATTTGGGGTGGAATCCGGCGAAATCCACCCCCTGCCCCCTGGGTAAACGCCCCCGGAAATGCCATATGAGGCCTAGAGTTACCGCGGATTTTGCCCCTCCCGATGAGCGACCAGACCCAAGCGCCGCAGGACGGCGACTACACCTCCGATTCCATCACCGTGCTGCGGGGCCTGGAGGCCGTGCGCAAGCGCCCGGGCATGTACATCGGCGACACCGATGACGGCTCGGGCCTGCACCACATGGCCTTCGAGATCATAGACAATTCCGTGGACGAGGCGCAGGCCGGCTACGCCAGCCGCGTGGACGTGGTGCTGAACGGCGACGGCTCGGTGACGGTGCGGGACGACGGGCGCGGCATCCCCGTGGGCATCCACGCCGAGGAAGGGGTGAGCGCGGCCGAGGTGGTGCTGACGCGGCTGCACGCGGGCGGCAAGTTCAACCAGAATTCCTACAAGGTCTCGGGCGGGCTGCACGGCGTGGGCGCGGCGGTGGTGAACGCGCTGAGCGAGTGGATGGAGGCGCGCATCTGGCGCGACGGCTCCGAGCACCTGATCCGCTTCGAGCACGGCGACACCGTGGCGCCGCTGCGCATCCTCGGCCCGCAGGGGGACCACCCCAGCGGCACGGAAGTGACCTTCAAGCCCAGCGCCGGCACCTTCACCAAGGTGGAATACGAGTTCCCCATCCTGGAGCGCCGCCTGCGGGAGCTGGCCTTCCTCAACAGCGGCCTGAAGATCAGCCTGCGCGACGACCGCCACGTCCCGGCGCAGGAGGCCGAGTTCTGCTTCGAGGGGGGCCTGCGCGCCTTCGTCGAATGGGTGGACCGCGGCAAGGAGCCGATCTTCAAGCCGCCCATCGTGGTCACGAACAAGACCGGCGAGGGCATCCGCGTCGAGCTGGCCATGTGGTGGACCAACTCCCCGCGCGAGGTGATGCTGTGCTTCACCAACAACATCCCGCAGCGCGACGGCGGCACCCATCAGGCCGGCTTCCGCCAGGCGCTGACCCGCGTGGTGTCGAAATACGCCGAGGATCTGGCGAAGAAGGAGAAGGTCGAGCTCTCGGGCGACGACATGCGCGAGGGGCTGACCTGCGTGCTGTCGGTGAAGGTGCCGGACCCGAAATTCTCCTCCCAGACCAAGGACAAGCTGGTGTCCAGCGAGGTGCAGCCGGTGGTGCAGATGGCGGTGGCCGACGCGCTGTCTCATTGGTTCGAGACGCATCCGAAGGAGGCGAAGCAGGTCCTCGACCAGGTCGTGCTGTCCGCCGTCGCGCGCAAGGCGGCGCAACTGGCGCGGGAGAAGGTGGGGCGCAAGAACGCGCTCGACATCAGCACGCTCCCCGGCAAGCTGGCCGATTGCCAGGAGAAGGATCCGGCGAAGAGCGAGATCTTCATCGTCGAGGGCGACAGCGCCGGCGGCTCCGCCAAGCAGGGGCGCGCGCGCGCCAACCAGGCCATCCTGCCGCTCAAGGGCAAGATCCTCAACGTCGAGCGCGCGCGGATGGACAAGATGCTGGGCAGCGCCGAGATCGGCACGCTCATCACCGCGCTCGGCACCGGCATCGGCCCGGGCGAGCCCGCCAAGGGCGGCTTCTCGGCCGACAAGCTGCGCTACCACAAGATCGTCATCATGACGGACGCCGACGTGGATGGCTCGCACATCCGCACCCTGCTGCTGACCTTCTTCTTCCGCCAGATGCCCGAGCTGATCGAGCGCGGGCACCTCTACATCGCCCAGCCGCCGCTCTACCGCGCCAAGCGCGGCCAGGAGGAGCGCTACCTGAAGGACGACCGCGCGCTGGAGGACTACCTGCTGGAAAAGGCGGTGGCCGCGGTGCGCCTGGCCTTCGCCGATGGGCGCGAGCTGGCCGGCGAGGATCTGGCCGCGGCCGCCGAGCAGCTGCGCCAGGTGGCCAGCCGCATCCAGCGCATGGCGGCCGAGGTGCCGGCGGCGGTGATCGAGCAGGCGGCGCTGGCCGGGGTGCTGACGCCCGACACGCAGCGCGCCCTGGAGGGCGCCACCGACCTCGCCGCCCGCATGGACGCCCTGGCCCCGCCCGCCGAGCGCGGCTGGAAGGTGAGCGTGGACGAGGCCGGCATCGCGCTCCATCGCATCGTCCGCGGCGTGGCGGAGCGCCAGCTCATCACCGCCGCCGCCCTGCGCTCGGCCGAGGCGCGCTGGCTGGACGAGCGGCGCGACGCCCTGCGCGCCGACTACGCCCAGCCCGCCCGCGTGCTGGGCGAGGCGAGCGAGACGGTCGTGCGCGGCCCGCTGGCCGCCTTCGACCGCTTGCTGGCCCAGGGGCGGCGCAACCTCACCATCCAGCGCTTCAAGGGCCTGGGCGAGATGAACCCGGACCAGCTGTGGAAGACCACGCTGGACCCCGCGGTGCGCACCCTGCTGCAGGTGCGCGTGGACGATGCCGAGGATGCCGAGACGGTGTTCAGCACCCTGATGGGCGACGTGGTGGAGCCGCGGCGGGAGTTCATCGTCGGCAATGCGCTGAAGGTGGCGAACCTGGACGTGTAAGCCGTTGTGATAATTGATTTTGCCACCACCGGTCCGGTATATTGCTGGCCATGGTGGCAAAATGATCGAAATCAAGGAGTTGGCTCTGGACGCCCGGCGCCAGCTTGCCGAGGTCCAGCAACGCCACCTCGCCTTGCGCGCGCTGGAGGCGGAGATGGGCCGGCGCTTCGCGGGCAGCATGGCATGGCGCCGCCGCGCCGGGCGGGACTACCTGTATCGTCGTCAGCGCGGCATCGAGCGCAGCCTCGGCCCCCGCGGCGCTGATACCGAAGCGGCACATGCGGCCTTCATCGCCGGCAAGGCGGCTGCCGAGGCGCGCATCGCCACCCTGCGGCGGGGGCTGGAAGCGATGGCGCCGGTGAACCGTGCCATGGGCCTGGGCCGCGTGCCGCTGGTGGCGGCGCGGCTGCTGCGCCGGCTGGACGCCGCCGGCATTCTCGGCCGGCAACTCTGCGTGGTCGGCACCCATGCCCTCTTCGCCTATGAGGCCGAGGCCGGGCTGCATTTCGCCGCCGGCCTGCTGGCGACGGAGGATGTGGACCTCGCCCTCGATGCGCGCCGCAACCTGGTCCTCGCCGGTCGCGCGCTGCCGGAGGGGCTGCTGGCCATGCTGCGCAGCCTGGACCCCAGCTTCGAGCGGCTGCCGGAGGGCTTCCGCGCGGTGAACGCCGCCGGCCTCATGGTGGACCTGATCGTGGCGGAGCCGCGCGACCCGATGCGCGCGGTGGAGCGCCGGCTGCGCCGCATCGGCGCCGGCGCCGGCGACATCGAGGCGGTGGAAGTGCCTGGGCTGGAGCTGATCGTGGACGCGCCGCGCGTGGAGGCGGTGGCGGTGGATGAGCGGGGCCTGCCGGTCTGGCTCGCCGCGGCCGATCCGCGCTGGTGGGCGGCGCACAAGCTCTGGCTGTCCGGCCGCCCGGACCGCCAGGGGCTGAAGCGCGCGCGCGACCATGCCCAGGCCGAGGCGGTTGCCGCCCTCATCGCGCGGCAAGGCAGCGACCTTTCCGACGAGCGGCTGAGCGCGGTGCCGGCCACGCTCCGCAACGGGCTGCGGGCGCTGGTCGCCGCCGCGCCGCCCGCCGCCGCGGCCTGGTAGCCCCTACTCCTACTCCTCCTCCACCCGCCGCCAGCGCGCCGCCGTCACCGCCGGGTCCAGGCTCAGCAGCCCCACCGCGCGCTCCAGCGCGGCGGTGGCGCGGGCATCGGCGGACAGGCTGGCGGCGATCGTCACCGCGCCGCCGGCCGCGTCCTCGCTGTCCATCGCGTGCAGGGCCAGGGCGGCCTCGTCCAGCAGGCGCAGCAGCAGGGCGCGCAGCCGCGCCTCCTCCGCCGCGCCGCGGGTGACGGTGACGGCGAAGCGCGCCTCCTCCGGTACCGCCGCCGCCCGGGCCAGCAGCCGCGCGGCGGGCTTCAGCAGCAGGTTCACCGCCACCACCAGCGCGGCCAGCATCGCGGCCCCGGCCAGGAAGCCGGCGCCGCACATCACCCCCACCGCGGCGGCGCACCACAGCGTGGCGGCGGTGTTCAGCCCGCGCACCCCGAAGCCGTCCTTGAAGATCACCCCCGCCCCCAGGAAGCCGATGCCCGACACCACCTGCGCCGCGACGCGCGAGGGCGAGGCGTCGCCGCTCAGCATCTGCGAGAAGCCGACGAAGCCCGCCGCGCCCAGCGCCACCAGCGCGTTGGTCTGCAAGCCGGCCAGGCGACGGCGCCACTGCCGCTCCACGCCGATGGCCGCGCCCAGCGCCAGGGCGGCCAGCAGGCGGGCGGCGAAGGGCAGCAGGGCATCCATGCCGGGCACCTTGCCAGCATCGCCGGCCCCGCGCACCCTTCCGGCAACACGAGGGAGAGGAACGGAACGCCATGCCCAGGGCCATGCTCGCGCTCGGCGCGCTGCTGCTTGCCATGCCCGCCGCCGCGCAGGTGTCGCGGCTGGAGGTGACGGCCGAGCCGGCCTTCGGCGGCCGGGAATTCGGCGCCGCCGGCCGCTACGAGCGCCTTGCCGGCCGCGTGACCATCGCGCTGGACCCGGACGAGCCGCGCAATGCCGGCATCACGGACATCGCGCTGGCGCCGCGCAACGCGCAGGGCCGGGTGGAGGCGACGGCCGACCTGGTGATCCTGCGCCCCGCGCGCCCCAACGGCACCCTGCTGGTGGAGGTGCCCAACCGCGGGCGCGAGCTGGCCGGACAGCTCTACCACGACGCCGCGGCGAATGACCTGCTGCTGAACCGCTCGGCCGGCAACGGCTTCCTGCTGGAGCAGGGCTATTCCCTGACCTGGCTGGGCTGGCAGGCCGACATCCCGCCCGGCGAGGGCCGCGGCGCCGGGCTGCGGCTGGATGCGCCCGTGGTGCCCGGCGTCACGGGGCTTTCGCGCGAGGAGTTCCTGTTCGAGCACGCGCAGAACCCGGTGACGGTGACGCTGACCTACCCCGCCGCGCGGCGGGAGGGCGCGACGCTGACGGTGCGCGCCCGCACGGAGGATGCGCGCTCCACCCCGCCCGGCCTGTCCTTCCGCTGGCTGGACGACCGCCGCATCGAGATCACCCGCCCCGCCGAGGGCTTCGACCAGGCGGCGCTCCACGAGCTGATCTACGAGGCGAAGGACACCGTGGTGCAGGGCATGGCCTTCGCCGCCTTCCGCGACCTCGCCGCCTTCCTGCGCCATGATGGCACGGTGGCCAACCCGCTGGCGCGCGAGGGGCGCCCGACCGTCAACCGCGCCATCCTGCACGGCGTGTCGCAGAGCGGCCGCGTGGTGCGGGACTTCCTCCATCAGGGCTTCAACGAGGACCTGGAGGGCCGCATCGCCTATGATGCCATGCTGCCGCACATCCCCGGCACAAGGCGCTCCTTCACCAATGCCCGCTTCGCCCAGCCGGGGCGCAACCCCACCCCGCATGGCGACCGCCACTTCCCGGTGGACCAGTTCCCCTTCTCCTACGCCGAGAGCGAGGACCACCTGAGCGGCCGGCGCGATTCCCTGCTGCGCCGCTGCCGCCTCACCGCCACCTGCCCGCTGGTGATGCAGACGGACAGCGAATACGAGTTCTGGGGCGCCCGCGCCTCCCTGCTGGTGCATGACACGCGCGGCGCCCACCTGCCGCTGCCGCCCGACGTGCGGGCCTACCTGCTCACCGGCCACCCGCATTTCGCCCTGGCCAGCGCCGTGGCGCAGCAGGTGCCGGGCTGCGCGCTGCCGCTGAACCCCCTGCAGGCCGGCGCGCCGCTGCGCGCCCTGCTGGTGGCGATGGAGGCCTGGATGCGCGACGGCGTGGCGCCGCCGGAAAGCCGATACCCCACCCGCGCCGCCGGCACGCTGGCGCCCGCCGCCGGCCTGTACCCGGCCATCCCCGCCCTGCGCTACGAGGGGCGCCACGCCCCGGCGCAATGGGTGGACACGGCGGCGATGCCCCCCGTGGTGCGCGGCGAATACCCCGTGCTGCTGCCGCGGGTGGACGCCGACGGCAATGCGCTGGCGGGCATCCGCCTGCCGGTGATCGAGGCGCCGATGGCCACCTACACCGGCTGGAACCCGCGCGCCGCCGGCTTCGCGCCCGGCATCCCCTGCACCAACCAGGGCGCCGTGCTCCCCTTCGCCGCCACCCGCGCCCAGCGCGAGGCCGCGAACGACCCCCGGCCCTCGCTGGAGGAGCGCTGGCCCTCGCCCGAGGCCCATCGCGCCGCCGTGGCCGCGGCGGCGGCGCGCCTGGTGCGCGAGCGCCTGCTGCTGCCGGCGGATGCCGCGGCGATGGGCGCGGCGGCGCAGGCCGGAACCCTGGCGCGGCTGGGTGCGCGATGATACATTCCCTGCCCCGTCAACCGGGAGAAGGGATGACGTCGTGGGAGTTCTGCCGTTCCAGCCGGTGGTCTTCGACACCGCCGCCCTGACGCCGGGCGAGGGCGTGGATGCCTGGCGCGCCCGCCACGCCTTCTGGATGGACGTGACGCCGCTGGCGCCGGAGCCCGCCCCCTTCCATGCCCGCAGCGAGACCTGGTCGCTCGGCCCGCTGGTGATGAGCTGGAACCGCGCCGCCGCCGCCCGCAACATCCGCGGCCCGGCGCGGGTGCGCGGCGACCAGCTGGACCATTACTGCCTGATCCAGTGGCGCAGCGGCGGCATGCATGGCCGCACCGGCCAGGCGGATTTCGCCGGCCGCTTCCAGGCGCCCTCCGTCTTCAGCCTGCACCTGCCCATGCAGGGCGACCGCAGCGAGGCGGAGTGGCTGATGGCCTTCCTGCCGCGCGACTGGGTGGCGGAGGCGACGGCCGGGCTGGATGCGCGCATCGGCCATTCGCTGGACACGCCGATGGGCCGGCTGCTGGGCGCCCACCTCGACCAGCTGGCGCGCGAGCTGCCGCGCCTGACCCCCGCCGACCTGCCGCCCGCCTGCGAGGCCACGCGCCTGCTGCTGCGGGCCGCCGCCCGCCCGACCAGATCGCCT
>JBEQBS010000027.1:0-16785 GCA_041639675.1 Rubritepida sp.
CGGCACCGGCGGTGGCGCCGACCCGGAGGTGGCCGGCTGGGACCGCGGCATCGCCCCCGCCACCCGCGCCCAGCGCCCCTGCCCCGACGGCACCCGGCCGGACCAGGCGCGCTTCAACCCCAGCGTCACCCGTTGCGTACCGGCATGATCCGCCGCCGCCCGCTGCTGGCGCTGCCGGCCCTGCTGCTGGGCGGGGCCGGGGCCGTGACGCCCTTCACCCTGGGCGTCGCCAGCGGCGACCCGCGCCCCGATTCGCTGGTGCTCTGGACGCGCCTTGCCCCCGCCCCGTTGGACCCCGATGGCGGCATGGGCCCTGCCCCCGCCCCCCTGCGCTGGGAACTGGCGGAGGACGAGTCCTTCCGCCGCATCATCCGTCAGGGTGAGGCCGTGGCGCTGGCGGAGGAGGCGCACACCGCCCACATCGAGGTGACGGGCCTGCCGCCGGGCCGTCCCTTCTTCTACCGCTTCCTGGCCGGCGGCGTCGCCAGCGCCACCGGCCGCACCCGCACCGCCCCGCCGCCGGGCGAGGCCGCGCCGATCCGCTTCCTCAACGCCGGCTGCCAGAACTTCGAGCACGGCCATTTCACCGCCTGGGCCCATGCCGCGCGGCTGGAGGGGATCGCCTTCATCTTCCATTACGGCGACTCGATCTACGAGGGCGCGGGGCGGGAACGCCCGGGCGGCTGGGGCCCGCTGGTGCGCCCCCACCACGGCGGGCGCTGCCGCAGCCTGGCCGATTTCCGCATCCGCCACGCGCAGTACCGCACCGATGCCGACCTCCAGGCCGCCCACGCCGCGCACCCCTTCATCGCCAGCTACGATGACCACGAGGTGGAGAACAACTGGGCCGGCGACCATGGCGGCCGCAACCGCGCGGGCGAGCGCGACCCGCCGGAACTCTTCCTGCCGCGCCGCGCGGCCGCGCTCCAGGCCTGGTGGGAGCACATGCCCCTGCCCCGCGCCGCGCGCGACCGCGCCTTCCGCCGCTTCCGCTTCGGCCGCCTGCTGGCGCTGCATGTGCTCGACACCCGCCGTTTCCGCGACGAGCAGCCCTGCGGCGACGGCGCGCGCCTTCCCTGCGAGGCGGCGGCGAATCCGGCGGCGCAGGTGCTGGGCGCGGCGCAGGAGGCCTGGCTGCGCGCGGGCCTGGCGCGCGGCGAGGGCTGGCAGGTGCTGGCCCAGCAGGTGATGCTGGCGCCCCGCCTGCTGGAGGGCGACCGCCGCAGCATGGACAGCTGGGACGGCTACCCCGCCGCCCGCGCCCGGCTGCTGGCCATGCTGCGCGGCCACGACGCCGCGGTGCTGACCGGCGACGTGCACCGCGCCTGGGCGAATGACGTGGCGGCCGAGCCCGGCGGCGCGCCGGTGGCGGCGGAATTCGTCGCCACCTCCATCACCAGCGAGGGCGACGGATCGCCCGCCCAGGCCGGTGCCGCCGCCACCAGGGAACGCAACCCGTGGATGCGCTTCCACAGCAACCTGCGCGGCCTGACGCTGCACGAGGCGCACGGGGACCGGCTGGAGGCGCGCTTCCTGGCCGTGCCCTTCGTCACCCGCCCCGGCGCGCCGCTGGAGCAGGTGGGCCACTTCGCCACCGAGCGCGGCAGGCCCGGGGTGGTGCCGGCCTGACCGCTTCTGCTATCCCTGTACGGACCAGGGAGTACACGGCCGATGGGCGACACCGCCACCCGCACCCGCGCACCCGAGCAGACGCGCCGCGCCATCCTCGACGCCGCCATCGCCGAGTTCAGCGAGAAGGGCTTCGCCGGCGGCCGGGTGGACGACATCGCCGCCCGCACCGCCACCACCAAGCGGATGATCTACTACTACTTCGGCGGCAAGGAGCAGCTCTACGCCGCCGCGCTGGAGGAGATGTACGGCAACATCCGCGACGCCGAATCGCGCCTGGACCTCGATGCCCTGCCGCCGGAGGAGGCGATGCGCCGCATGGTCGAGACCAGCTTCGACCACCACGCCAGGCACCCGGAATTCGTGCGCATGGTGAGCGTGGAGAACATCCTGGAGGCGCGCCACGTCCGCGCCTCGCCCTCCATCCGCGCCCGCAACGCCACCGTGATCGGCAAGCTGGAGAAGCTGCTGGCGCGCGGCGTCGCGGCGGGCGTGTTCCGCGCCGGTGTAGATGCGCTGGACCTGCACATGCTCATCAGCAGCTTCTGCTTCTACCGCGTCTCCAACCGGCACACCCTGGGCGCGATCTACGGGGTGGACCTGCGCGCGAAGGACTGCACCACCCGCCACCGCGCCCTGCTGGTGGAGGCGGTGCTGCGCACCCTCACCCCGCCGTGAGGCGGGCGAAATGCGCCTCCATCCGCGCCGCATCCGGCTCCAGCCCCGTGAAGTGGCGGAAGGCGCCCACCGCCTGGAACACCGCCATGCCGCCGCCGTCGCTGGTGCGGCAGCCGAGCGCGCGCGCGGCCTTCAGCAGCGCCGTTTCCAGCGGGAAGTAGATCACCTCGCTCACCCACAGGCGCGGGTGCAGCAGCGCCACGTCCAGCGGCGTGCCGGGCAGCTTGGCCATGCCGATGGGGGTGCAGTTCACCAGCCCGTCGGCCGCGGCGACATCGGCGGCAAGGTCCGTCACGACGCGGGCGCGGCCGGCGCCGAAGCGCGCCGCCAGCCCGGCCGCGACCTCCTGCGCCTTCGCCGGCTCCACATCCGTCAGCGCCAGCTCGCCCACGCCCTCGGCCAGCACGGCATGGGCCACCGCCGCCCCCGCGCCCCCGGCGCCCAGCTGCACCACGCGGGCGCGCGGCGCATCGCCCAGGCGGCGGCGGAACGCCTCGGCATAGCCGGAACAGTCGGTGTTGTGGCCGATGCGCCGTCCATCCCGCAGCACCACCGTGTTCACCGCGCCCAGGGCGCGCGCCTCCTCGCTCAGCTCGTGCAGCAGCGGCAGCACCGCCTGCTTGCAGGGGAAGGTGATGTTGAGCCCGGCGAAGCCCATGCGCTCGGCCGCGGTCAGCAGCTCGGGCAGCGCCTCCGCGCCCAGGCCCAGCGTCGCCAGGTCAATCCGCTGGTAGAGCAGCCGCAGCCCCTGCGCCGCGCCCTCCGCCATCTGCATCGCCGGCGTCAGCGAGGCGCCGATTCCCTGCCCGATCAGGCCCAGCAGGACGCTGCGCGGCTCGATGGTCCCGGTGCTGGTGGTCCCGTTGTCGGTGGTCATGGGCCGGTTTCCTCTGGCACAATGCTCTTGCGCTTTTTTGTACTACCCGGTACGTACACGTCAACGACAGAAGCGGGACCCGACCCGACGCCGCCCACCACCCGCGTCCCTTCAGGAGAGGAACCGCCACCATGAACATCCTTCGCCGCGCCCTGGGCGCCGCGCTGCTGGCCTCCGGCATCGCCGCGCCGGCCTTCGCGCAGGCCCCCGCCTTCCCCGGCACCCGCCCCGTCACCATCGTCGTCGCCTGGGCGCCCGGCGGCTCCACCGACTTCGTCGGCCGCGTGCTGGCCCAGGCGATGAGCGCCACGCTCGGCGGCTCGGTCGTGGTGGACAACCGGCCCGGCGCCTCGGGCACGGTGGGCCATGCCTCGGTGGCGCGCGCGCGGCCGGATGGCTACACGCTGCTGCTGGGCGTGAACTCCACCTACGCCATGTCGCGCCACCTCTTCCCGCAGCGCGGCTATGACGACGACACCGCCTTCGCGCCGATCGGCCGCGTGGCGCAGTCGCCCATCTTCTTCTGCACCAACCCGCAGACCGGCGTGACCGACCTGGCCGGGCTGGTGGCGCGCGCCAAGGCGCAGCCGGGCCGCATGTCCTACGGCTCCTCGGGCGCCGGCTCCTCCGCGCACCTCGCCACCGAGATGTTCCTGCGCGACGCCGACATCCGCGTGGAGAACGTGACCTACCGCGGCGGCGCGCCCGCCGTGCAGGCCCTCATCACCAACGAGGTGCAGATGGCCATGGTGGACGGGCCGACCGCCCTGCCGCTGATCGCCGCCAACTCCATCCGCTGCCTCGCCGTCTCGACCCTGGAGCGCAACCCGCTGGCGCCGCAGATCCCCACCTTCGACGAGA
Organism: Rubritepida sp.; assembly: GCA_041639675.1. Taxonomy (GTDB): domain Bacteria; phylum Pseudomonadota; class Alphaproteobacteria; order Acetobacterales; family Acetobacteraceae; genus Roseococcus. The sequence goes on from JBEQBS010000027.1 coordinate 4,046, forward strand.
GCGGCTTCCGCGGCTTCCAGGCCACCTCCGACTTCGCGCTGCTGGCCCCGGCCGGCACGCCGGCCGAGATCATCGCCCGGCTGGAGGCGGCGATGCGCGCCGCCATGGCCAACCCCGAGACGCTGGAGCGCCTGCGCAACGGCGCCATCGTCCCCACCGTCGGCGGCGCGGCCGACTTCCCGGCCTACATGCGGGCCGAGAGCCAGAAGTGGGCCGACGTGATCCGCCAGCGCAACATCACGCTGGAATAGCCTGCCCGGCCCCCGCGCCACCCGGCGCGGGGGCCTTTCCTTTTCCGCCCCAGGGAAACGCCGCCATGTCCGCCCCCGCCGTCATCGCCGTCGCCATCACCGGCTCCGTCCCGCGCAAGAAGGACAACCCCGCCCTGCCGGTGACGGTGCCCGAGCAGGTGGAAAGCACCCACGCGGCCTTCGAGGCCGGCGCCACCCTGGTGCATGTCCACGTCCGCAACGCGGATGAAAGCTCCTCCTCCGACCCCGACAAGTTCGCCGCCTTCCAGGAGGGCGTGCGCCGGCACTGCCCGGGGATGATCGTGCAGTTCTCCACCGGCGGGCGCGGGCGCGAGCTGGCGGCGCGCGGCGCCCCGCTGGTGCACCGGCCCGACATGGCCTCGCTGGCCACCGGCTCCGTCAACTTCCCCACCATCGTCTACGAGAACCCGCCCGCCTTCGTGCGCGACCTGGCGACGACGATGCGCGACCTGGGCATCAAGCCGGAGATCGAGGTCTTCGACCTGGCGATGCTCACCAACACCAAGATGCTGGTGGATGAGGGGCTGATCCTGCCGCCGCCGCATGTGCAGTTCGTCTTCGGCGTGAAGCACGCCCTGCCCCCGCGCGAGGACATCCTGGATTTCGAGCTGGCGCTGATGGCCAAGCTGCTGCCGGGCGCGAGCTGGACCGCGGCCGGCATCGGCAAGGACCAGTTCACCGTGGCGCGCTGGGCGCTGGCGCGCGGCGGCCATGTCCGCACCGGGCTGGAGGACAACATCCGCCTGGACAGGCACACCCTGGCCCCCTCCAACGCCGCGCTGGTCAGCCGCACGGCGGAGCTCTGCGCCGAGGCCGGCCGGCCCGTCGCCACCGTGGCGCAGGCCCGCGCCATCCTCGGCCTGCCGCCGCATGCCGCCACCCAAGGGAATGCCGCCTGATGCGCGACGAACTCATCCCCTCCGACCATGGGCAGCACCCGCCGCCGGTCACGCCCATCTACAAGACCAGCGTGTTCCGCGGGCCGCGCATGCCGCTGCTCTCGCTGCACGGCAACCTGAGCGAGCTGACCGGCCCGCGCTTCGGCCATGGCGAGATCGGCCCGCTGGACAACGACCTGTTCCGCAACTTCCAGCATGGCGGCGAGCCCATCGGCGAGCGCATCATCGTCCATGGCCGTGTGCTGGACGGCAACGCGAAGCCGGTGCCGGGCGCGCTGGTGGAGTTCTGGCAGGCCAATGCCTCCGGCCGCTACCGCCACGTGAACGACCGCTTCGAGGCGCCGATTGACCCCAATTTCGGCGGCTGCGGCCGCACGGTGACGGATGCTGAGGGGCGCTACCACTTCCGGACCGTGAAGCCCGGCGCCTACCCCTACCGCAACAGCATCGGCGACTGGCGGCCCTCGCACATCCACTTCTCGGTCTTCGGCGGCGGCTTCGCGCAGCGCCTCATCACCCAGATGTATTTCGAGGGCGACCCGCTGATCCCGCATGACAGCATCCTGAACACCATCCCCGACGCCGCCGCGCGCACGCGGCTGGTGGCGAAGCTGGACCTGGCGGCGCAGGTGCCGCAGCACACCCTGGCCTATCGCTGGGACATCGTGCTGCGCGGCAGCCGCTCGACGCTGTTCGAGAACCGGCTGGAAGGGAACTGAGCCATGTGGACTCCCGATCTTCTCGGCCGCCTGCCCGAGACGCCGTCGCAGACCGCCGGCCCCTACGTGCATATCGGCCTGATCCCGCGCCAGGCGGGCTTCGAGATCTTCGCCCGCGACATCGGCGCCGGCGGCCTCGCGGCGGATGAGCCGGGCGAGCGCATCCGCATCGAGGGGCGCATCCTCGACGTGACGGGCTCCCTGGTGCGGGACGCGCTGGTGGAATGCTGGCAGGCGAAGGCCGACGGCACGCATGGCCTTTTCCAGCGCACCGGCACCTCCTTCGAGACGGGGCTGTGGGGCTTCGACACGGTGCGCCCTGGCGCGGTGGCCGCGCGCGGCGGCAAGGCGCGCATGGCGCCGCATGTGAACCTGTGGCTGGCCGCGCGCGGCCTGAACCGCGGCCTGCATACGCGCCTGTATTTCGGCGATTGCGAGGAGGCCAACGCGCAGGACCCCGTGCTGCGGATCATCGAGCAGCCGGCCCGCCGCGCCAGCCTCGTCGCTGCGCGCACGGAGCGCGACGGCGTGCCCGTCTTCACCCTGGACATCCGCCTCGCCGGCGAGGGCGAGACGGTGTTCCTGGACGTGTGATGCGGAGCGCTGCCCTGGCCGCGCAAGGCGCGGCCCGCCGCCAACCCACCTGCGCCGCCGGTGCGACCGCGGCGCGGCGAAGCCAAGCGGCCGGATGGCCGCGCCCGGCGCCTGAGGGCATGAAAACGGCCGCTTCATGCGCAGCATGAAGCGTGCCATCGCGACGGTCTGCCTGTCGGGCACCCTGCCCGACAAGCTGGAGGCTGCCGCCTCCGCCGGCTTCGACGGCGTCGAGATCTTCGAGCACGACCTGCTGACCTTCGAGGGCACGGCGCAGGAGGCCGGCTGGCTGGCGCGCGACATGGGCCTCGGCGTGGACCTGTTCCAGCCCTTCCGCGACTTCGAGGCGATGCCCGAGCCGCAGCGGTCCCGCAACCTCGACCGCGCCGAGCGCAAGTTCGACACCATGCAGGCGCTGGGCGCGCGCATGGTGCTGGTCTGCTCCAACGTGCAGCCGCATGCCATCAACGACCCCGCCCGTGCGGCAGCCGACCTGCACGAGATGGCCGAGCGCGCGCATCGCCGCGGCCTCTCCATCGGCTACGAGGCGCTGGCCTGGGGCACCCATGTCAACCGCTGGCGCCAGGCCTGGGAGATCGTGCAGGCCGCCGACCACCCGGCGCTCGGCCTCATCCTCGACAGCTTCCACACGCTTTCCCTGGGCGACTCGCTGGACGGGCTGGCCGAAGCCGTGCCGGCGGAGAAGCTGTTTTTCCTGCAGCTGGCGGATGCGCCCAGGCTGGCGATGGACGTGCTCTCCTGGAGCCGCCACCACCGCTGCTTCCCCGGCCAGGGCGAGCTGCCCCTCACGCCCTTCCTGCGCGAGGTGATGCGCGCCGGCTATGCCGGGCCGCTGTCCCTGGAGATCTTCAACGACGAGTTCCGCGGCGCCCCATCCCGCCGCACCGCGCGCGACGCGCTGCGCTCGCTGGTCTGGCTGGAGGAGCAGGCGGGCCTCGCCACCCTGCCCGCCCTGCCGGCGCTGCACGGCGTCGAATTCGTGGAATTCGCGGTGGACCACGAGGCGCGCGAGGCGCTGGGCCGCTTCGCCTCGCGCATCGGCTTCCGCAAGGCCGGCACCCACCGTTCCAAGGACGTGGAGCTGTGGCGCAATGGCGGCGCGTCGCTCATCCTCAACGCCGAGCCGGATTCCGCCGCCGCCGAGCGCTTCGCCCTGCACGGCCCCGGCGTCTGCGCCCTGGCCCTGCGGGTGGACGACCCCGCCCGCGCCGTGGCCCGCGCCGAGGCGCTGCGCTGCCCCACCTGGAGCGAGCGCCGCGCCGAGGGCGAAAGCGACCTGCCCGGCATCCGCGCGCCTGATGGGCTGCTGATCCACCTGGTGCGCGACGCCGCATGGGAGGGCGACTTCGCCATGGAGGACGCCGCACCCGGCGCGCTGCTGGGTGTGGACCACGTGGCCCAGGCCGTCACGCCCGACATGATGGACAGCCTGGCGCTGTTCCTGCGCGCCGTGCTGGGGCTGGAGCCCGAGCCGCTGCTGGAGCTGCCGGATCCCTATGGCCTCATCCGCTCGCGCGCCTTCAGCGACGCGGCGAAGCGCGTGCGCATGCCGGTGAACGTGTCGGAATCCGCGCGCACCTCCACCGGGCGCTTCGTCTCGGCCACCGCCGGCGCGGGGGTGCACCACATCGCCTTCGCCTGCGCCGACCTCTTCGCGGCGTTGGCGGATGCGCCGCCGCTGCTCGACATCCCGGCCAACTACTACGAGGACCTGGATGCCCGCCTCGGCCTGGATGCGGGGGAGCTGGCCCGGCTGGCCAAGCGCGAATTCCTGCTGGACCGCGACGCCCAGGGCCACCTCTTCCGCCACGCCTATACCCCCGCCTTCCGCGAGCGCTTCTTCCTGGAGGTGCTGCAACGCGATGCGGGCTACCAGGGCTATGGCGCCGCCAACGCCCCCGTCCGCATGGCCGCGCAGCGCGCCCGCCCGCCCGCCGGCTGGACCTGACGCGCCCGCCGCGCCACGCTGCGGCGCGAGGGAGGACACGGCACATGGCGCACATCGGGTTCATCGGGCTGGGCAACATGGGCGGGCCGATGGCGCGCAACCTGGTCAGGGCCGGGCACGAGGTGACGGGCTTCGACCTCTCCGCCGCCGCCATCGCCGCCGCCGGCGTGCCAGCCGCCGCCAGCGCGGTGGAGGCGGCGACGGGCCGCGACGTCGTCATCACCATGCTGCCCGCCGGCCGGCATGTGCGCGAGGCCTGGGCGGCGATGGACGCCGCGGCCGGCGATGCGCTGCGGCTGGACTGCTCGACGGTGGATGTGGAGACGGCGCGCGCCGTGGCGCAGGGCCGGCGCATGCTGGACGCCCCGGTCAGCGGCGGGACCATGGGGGCGGAGAACGCCACCCTCACCTTCATGGTCGGCGGCGCCGAGGCCGATTTCGCCGCCGCGAAGCCGGTGCTGGAGGCGATGGGCAGGACCATCGTGCATTGCGGCGGGCCTGGCGCCGGCCAGGCGGCCAAGCTGTGCAACAACATGCTGCTGGCCATCGGCATGATCGGCACCTGCGAGGCCTTCGCGCTCGCCGAGAAGCTGGGGCTGAGCCACGAGGCGCTGTTCGAGGTGTCGAGCAAGTCCTCCGGGCAATGCTGGTCGCTCACCACCTATTGCCCGGTGCCCGGGCCGGTGCCCGGCAGCCCGGCCAACCGCGGCTACGCGCCGGGCTTCGCCACCAGCCTGATGCTGAAGGACCTGGGCCTGTCGCAGCAGGCGGCGCAGGCCAGCGGCGCCGCCACCCCGCTGGGCGCCGCCGCGCTGGCGCTCTACGAGCGCTTCGCGGCCGAGGGCGGCGCGGCGCGCGACTTCTCTGGCATCATCGAGATGCTGCGCCGCGCCTGACGCTCAATCGGGAAACGGGTCCGGCACACCCTCCGGCAGCTTCACCCGCGCCACGTTCAGCGTGAACCCCACCGCGACGTAGAAGCCGCAGGCGCCCAGCAGCTCGGCGCAGCCGCGCTCGCCGAACAGCGCCTTGCAGCGGTCGAACACCGCATCCGGCACGTCGCCATCATCCACCAGGGCGCGGGCGAAGTCGTGCACCGCCGCCTCGTCCTCGGCCATGCCCTCGGGCCGGCGGCGCAGGCGGATGGCCTCGATGATCGCCGCGTCCAGCCCGCCCTCCGCCGCCAGCCGGGCATGCGCCCACCATTCGTAGCGCGCCCGCCAGCGCGCGGCGGTGACGATGATGGCCAGCTCGCTCAGCCGCGCCGGGAAGCTGGTTCCCCAGCGGATGTGGCGGCCCACCTGCTCCATGCGCGCCGCCAGCTCCGGCGCGTGCAGCCAGGCGTTGTAGGGGCCCTTCACCCCGCCGCGCGCCCCGGCGGCGATGGCGGCGGCGACCTCCTGCCCGCGCGCGTCCAGCACGGGCGTCGTGAAGCGGTCCATGGCGTTCCCCTCATCCTGTTTGCCGCTATCCTGCCCGCACGCGGGGGAAGCGCCAGATGGCACCGATCAAGAACGTCCTCTTCATCATGTGCGACCAGCTGCGCTGGGACCACCTGGCCCATGCCGGCCATCCGCACATCCGCACCCCCAACCTGGATGCGCTGGCCGCGCGCGGCGTCCGCTTCGCGCAGCATTACGTGCAGTCGGGCATCTGCGGGCCCTCGCGCATGTCGGCCTACACAGGCCGCTACGTCGCCAGCCACGGCGCCACCCACAACCGCGTGCCGCTCTCGGTCGGCGAGGTGACGCTCGGCTGGCACCTGCGCGAATCCGGCCGCACCCTGGCGCTGGCCGGCAAGACGCATGTGCTGCCGGACGTGCAGGGCATGCGCCGCCTGCTGCTGGATGGCCAGGACGAGCTGGCGGTGCTGCTGCGCGAGGGCTGGTTCACCCTGCTGGACCGCCATGACGGCCACCATGCCGAAACGCAATCCGCCTATGCCCACTGGCTGCGCAGGCAGGGCTATGACAGCCCCGACCCCTGGACGGACTTCGTGATCGCCGTCACCGCGCCCGACGGCACGCACCATTCCGGCTGGAAGATGCGCAACGTGAAATGGCCCGCCCGCGTGCGCGAGGAGCACAGCGAGACCGCCTACACCACCGACCACGCGCTGCGCTTCATCGAGGCGCAGGGCGATGATCCGTGGGTGCTGCACCTCTCCTACGTCAAGCCGCACTGGCCCTATGTCGCGCCCGCCCCCTACCACGCGATGTACGGGCCGGAGGACTGCCTGCCGGTGCAGCGCCACGCGGCCGAGCGCGGCCCCGGCACCCACCCCGCCATGCGCGAGTTCCAGGCCGAGGAGGTGGCGGAATCCTTCCAGCGCGACGACTGCATCGCCACCGTGCGCCCCGCCTACCAGGGCCTCGTCACCCAGCTGGACGACCACCTGGGCCGCGTCTGGGCCCTGCTGGACCGGCTGGGCCGCTGGGAGGACACGCTGGTCCTCTTCACCTCCGACCATGGCGACTACCTGGGCGACCACTGGCTGGGCGAGAAGGAGCTGTTCCACGACTGCATCCAGCGCGTGCCCATGCTGGCCGCCATCCCCGGCGGCGCGCGGGGCGTGACGGTGGATCGCTTCACCGAGGCCGTGGACCTGGTGCCCACCATCCTGGACGCGCTGGGGCTGGATGGGGCGGAGCACGTGGTGGAAGGCCGCTCCCTGCTGCCCTTCCTGCGCGGCGAAACACCCGCCGGCTGGCGCGCGCACGCGGTCAGCGAGCTGGACTGGACCTTCCGCGGCGCCCGCCGCCGGCTGGGCCTGCCCACCGGCCAGCACCGCGCCTTCATGATCCGCGACGCGGCGTGGAAGTATATCCATTGGACCTCCGGCCTGCCGCCCATGCTGTTCGACCTGCGCGCGGACCCCGACGAGTTCCACGACCGCGGCGCCGACCCGGCGCTGGAACCCGTGCGCGCGCGGATGCGCGAGGCGCTCTGGGACTGGGCCAGCCGGCTGAAATGCCGCACCACCCTCACCTGGGCCGAGGCCGAGTTCCGCACCGACCGCCACAAGGCCGCCGGCGTGCATTACGGCGAGTGGTAGCCGGAACGGTTTTCAGGCGTTGGCATGGGCAAGGAGAATGCCCATGCGCCGCCTCGCCGTCCTGCCCGCCCTGCTGGCCGCCGCCCCGGCCCAGGCCCATGTGAAGTGGTTCGAGGCCTACCAGGTCTCGGCCACGCCAACCCCCATCCCCACGGTGCTGGGCCTGCCGGCCTTCTGGCTGGGCATCGGCCTGGTGCTGGGCTTCTTCCTGCTGACGGCGCTGCTGGAGCGGCGCGGCATCGGCGGCGCCGTGATCCGTGGGCTGGACACCGTGACCACCCCGCTGCGCGACGGCGCCGATGCCTTCCTGCTGGCGGTGTTCGGCGCCTTCTTCGTCGCGCTCTACGCCATCGGCGGCACCTGGCTGACGCCGGAGCTGCGGACGGAGCATGGCTGGGTGCCCTGGGTGCAGCTGCTGGTGGCGTTGCTGCTGGTGGCGCGGCGCACGCGCATCCTCGCCGCCGGCCTCATCGTCGCGCTCTGGGCGCTGACGCTGACGGAATACGACCTGTTCCACCTGCTGGACTACCTGGCGCTGGGGCTGGGCATCGCCGGTTTCCTGGCCCTCTCCTCCCTGCCCGACGGCGCCTGGCACCGCCGCCGCTTCGCCGTGCTGCGCATCGGCGTGGCGCTGGGCCTCATGTGGTCCTCCATGGAGAAGTTCGCCTACCCGCAATGGTTCCTGCCGCTGCTGGAGGAGAAGCCCTACCTGGCCTTCGGCCTGGATTTCGGTCCCTACACGACGATGGCGGGCGTGGCGGAGTTCACCCTGGGCTTCGGCCTGCTCTGGACGCCGCTGGTGCGCCGGCTCTCGGCCGCGGCGCTGTTCCTGCTGATGTTCGCCGCCGTCTATCCCTTCGGCCGGGTGGACATGATCGGCCATGCCACCATCCTCGCCGCCCTGCTGGTGGCGGTGGCGGACCCCGAGCGCGGGGCGCCGGTGGCCATGCCGGTGGAGTCGCGCTGGCGGGTGCCGCTGGTGCCGGCGGGGCTGGCGGCGATGCTGGCCGTCACCATGGCCTCCTACTGGGGGATGCACCACATGATCTACGAGCGCGCGGGCGAGAACTTCGCCTGGCTGCGCGCCGACACCGCCCAAGGCGCCCCCGCCCCCGGCGGGCTGTGGCGCGGGCAGGAGCACTATCACGGCCATGGCCCCGAACCGGCCCAGGCCGCGCTGCGCCGCCTGATCGCCGCGCAGGAGGCCGCCGCCGAGGCCGCGCGCTCCTATGCCGAGGGCGGCGACGACCCGGGCCTGCGCCGCATCGCGCAGGAGATGCTGGCAGGCCACGAGGCCCGGCTGGCGGAGCTGCGCGCCCTGGCCCCGGGCGTCAGCGCGGCGGTCAGGTAGCGGCGCCCACCGAATGGTAGCAGCGGCCGAAATACATCAGCGCCCCGGCGCCGTCCGTGCCATGGCGCACCGCCTCGATCTCGGCGAAAAGCACGCTGTGGGTGCCCTTCACCAGCACCTCGCGCACGCGGCAGTCGAAGCTTTCCACCGCGCCGTCCAGCACGGGCGAGCCGGTGACGAGGCGCGACCAGCGGCCCACGTTGAAGCGCTCCTCGCCCTCCAGCCCCGTCAGCCCGGCGAAGGCGTTGCTGATCTCCTCCTGCCCCGCCGCCAGGGTGTTCACGCAGAGCACCATGTTGCGCAGGAAGACGGCGTTGGAGGATGCGGCGCGGTTGAGGCAGACCAGCAGGGTGGGCGGGCTGTCGGTGACGCTGCACACGGCCGAGGCGGTGAAGCCGGCGCGCCCGCCCTCGCCATCGGTGGTGACGACGTTCACCGCCGCGCCCAGCCGGGCCATGGCGTCGCGGAATTCCTTGCGCTCGATGGGCAAGACGCTGCTCTCCTCAACAGGCCGCGAAGCGGATGCGCTCCACCTGGGCGCTGAAGCGCGCGCGGGTGTCGTCCGTGTCGGTGCCGATGGCGATCTCCTGGAGCGGCGGCGCCTCCCCGCCGAAACTGTCGCGCCAATGGGCGGCCAGGTCCACCCGCTCCTCGAACCAGCGCCCCGTCGGCGCGCTGGCCGGGCGCAGCACGCGCACGCGGCCCAGCGCGCCGGTCCAGGGCGAGTAGAAATGCGGCGGCTCCTGCCCCGTGCCGCCCCAGGCGTAGATGAGCACGGAGCGCGGCAGGCGGTGGCTGCCCGCGGCCGCCTGCGCCACCGCATGCTGCGAGCGCGCGACGAATCCGGCCCGCGGCGGGAAGCCGGAAAAGCCCACGGTGACGCTCACCGCGCGGTCATCGCCGCCGCGGCGCGTCAGGTCGGTGGGCGGCGGGCCGAGATCCACGCGCCAGCGCCAGGACAGGCAGCCGGCCGCGCCCTCCACCCGGCGCCAGACGAAGGAGCCCGCGCCCTCGCCCTCCAGCGCCACGCCATCGGGCAGGGCGCGGAAGCGGGCGGGGCGGATGCCGTCATACTCCGCATGCGTCCAGCCAGCGGCGGCGAGGCCGCCATCCGCCTGCGCGAAGGCAAGGGCGGGCGAGGCGAGCGCCGTGATCCCGGCGAGCATGGCGCGGCGTTCCATCATCGGCCAAGATGGCGGCGACACCCGCAATCGCCAAGGGAGGCCTCCCCGATGCCCGAGATCATGCTCGACGCCGCCGATGGTTCCGGCCGCTTCGCCTGCCACGTCGTCATGCCCGCCGCCAACCCGGCGCCCGCCGTGGTGGTGCTGCAGGAGATCTTCGGCGTGAACGCCAACATGCGCGCCATCTGCGACTGGGTGGCCTCCATGGGCTTCATCGCCATCGCACCCGACCTGTTCTGGCGGCAGCAGCCGGGCGTGCAGCTCGACCCCGATGCCGGCCAGCCGCAATGGGAGCAGGCCTTCGCCTTCATGAAGGGCATGGACCAGGACAAGGCCCTGGAGGACATCCAGGCCACCATCAATCACGCCCGCGGCATGGCCGGCGCCACCGGCAAGGTCGGCACCATGGGCTTCTGCCTGGGCGGGCGGCTGGCCTTCCGGGCGGCGCTGGGCACCGATGCCGATGCCAATGTCTCCTACTACGGCGTCGGGCTCGAAGGGCTGGTGGGGGCGCCGCTGCGCGGCCCGGTGCTGGTCCACATCGCCGAGAAGGACCACTTCGTGCCCGACGCCGCCAAGGCCGCCATCCAGGCCGCGCTCGCCGATGAGCGCGACGCGACGGTGATGGTGCATCCGGGGGTGGACCACGCCTTCGCCCGCATCGGCGGCAAGGCGTATGACGGGCGCGCGGCCACCATCGCCGGCGGGCGTTCCGCCGAATTCCTGGTGAGGCACCTCGCCTGACGGCAGCGGGCATGGCAGCCTGCGGCGCATAAACCGGAGGACAACGCCATGCCCAGCCGTCGCGCCCTTTTCGCCGCCGCCCCCGCCCTGCTCGCCGCGCCCGCCCTCGCGCAAGGGTCGCAGCTGCGCTTCATCGTGCCCAATGCGCCGGGCGGCACCAGCGACATCCTGGCACGCCTCATGGCGCCGGAGATCGGCCGGATCCTCGGCCAGACGGTGGTGGTGGAGAACCGGGCCGGCGCCGGCGGCAACATCGGCCTGGACCTGGTGGCCAAGGCCCAGCCGGACGGCAACACGCTCATCATCCTCGATGTCACCACCATCGCCACCAACCCGGCCTTCTTCCCGCGCCTGCCCTTCCGCACCGCGGACCTCGCGCCCGTGACGATGGTGGTCTATGCGCCCTACATCCTGGGCATCGCGCCCGCGCTCAACATCGCCGATGCCCGCGCCTTCGAGGCCTGGGCCAGGGCCAACCCGGCGCGCGTGAACGCCGCCAATTCCGGCAGCGGCACCGCCAGCCACCTCTCCCTGGTGATGCTGGCCGAGGGCTGGGGCATCCAGGTCACGCACGTCCCCTATCGCGGCGGCGCGCCCGCCCTGCTGGCCACCAGCACCGGCGAGGCGACGATGACGGTGGCCGGCGCCACGCAATCCCTGCCGCTGGCCACCGATGGGCGGATGCGGCCCATCGCTGTCACCGGCCCGCGCCGCCTGCCGCAGCTGCCGGAGGTGCCGACCTTCCGCGAACTCGGCTGGAACGGCCCGGATGCCGGCACCTGGCAGGGCGTGCTGACCACCGCCGGCACGCCGCGCCCGCGCGTCGAGGCGCTGCACGGGGCGCTGCGCGAGGCCATGGCCGTGCCCGCGGTGGCGGAGCGCATCGCCGGGCTGGGCGCCACCGTGCGCGGCGACGGGCCTGAGGCGCTGGGCGCCTGGCTGGCCGAGCAGACGGAGGGCTACGGCCGGCTGATCCGCGCCAACAACATCACGGCCGAGTAGCAGCCGCCCGCGCGTCCATCGGGCAGGAAGGAACCGGCGCCGCCGGAGCGGTTGGCGGCCCCGCGCCCATTTCATGCGGCCTCCAGGCCCAGGCCGTGGTAGCATCCCCGCCTGATGGGAACCCAGGGCCTCCATGCCGTGCTGCGCTTCGGCCTCGGGCCACGGCCCGACCAGCCGTTGCCGCGGGATGCGCGGGGCTGGCTGCTGGCGCAGGTCAGGCCGCCCGAGCCCCTGCCCGGCCCGGGGCTGGACGCCATCATGGCCGCGGAGCGCAGCCGCCCGCAGGAGGGCGCCCGCGACCCTCGCGCCATGTTGGTCCGGCAGGAACGAATGGCCTGGGCCGGCCGGATGCTGCTGGCCGAGGCCTCCTTCGTCGAGCGGTGGGACGCGTTCTGGACCAACCACCTGGCGGTGAGCCGCCGGGCGGGGGGCGTGGCCGCCATCGCCGCCGCCCACCACGCCCGCACCGCCATCCGCCCCCACATCTTCGGCCGCTTCGAGGCGATGCTGCTGGCCTCGCACGCGCATCCGGCCATGCTCGCCTACCTCGACCAGGCGGGCAGCATGGGGCCGGCCAGCCCGGCCGGACGCCAGCGCGGCGGCCGCCCCGCCGCGGAGAACCTGGCGCGCGAGACGCTGGAGCTCCACACGCTCAGCCCGGCCGCCGGCTACCGGCAGGCCGATGTCGAGGCGCTCGCCCTGCTGCTGAGCGGCTGGTCCATCGGCCGCGGCGCCGCCGCCGGGGAGGCGGAGGGCTTCCTGTTCCGGCCCGCCAGCCACCAGCCGGGGCCCAAGGCCCTGCTCGGCCGCGACTTCGCGGAGGGCGAGGCGGGCGGCCGCGCCGCGCTGGCCTTCCTGGCCAACCACCCGGCCACCTTCCGCCACCTGGCCGGCAAGATCGCCCGCCACTTCATCGCCGACGCGCCGCCGCCCGACGCGGTCGCGGCCATC
>JBEQBS010000028.1:0-16728 GCA_041639675.1 Rubritepida sp.
CCAGAACGCGATCCCGATGCCCTTCTTCGGCACTACGGCCTTCGCGGCGCCGGGGCTCGGGCTGGTCGGCGGCGCGGTGATGCTGGGCTTCGGCCTGGCATGGCTGCTGTGGCGGGCGCGTCGTGGCCGCTTCGCGGCCCCCGCCGACGCGGCCGGACCGCCCGATCCGGCCCGCCTGCGCGAGATGGCGCAGGGGGAAGGCTTCGACATCGCCGAGGCCCGGCGCGGCGACGACGCTGTCGCCCTGCCGCCGCCCCTGCTGCTCGCGGTCGCGCCGATCGTGCTGGTGGTTGCGCTGAACGGGCTCTTCGCGGGCCTTGTGCTGCCGGCGATCGACGGCGCAGGCCTGGCCGATTCCGGCCCTGCCGCCGCGGACCCCGCGAAGTCGAGGGGGCTCCGCGCGATCCTGCTCGCGCTCGCCGTCACCATCGTCCTGATGGTCCTCGCTAATCGGCGCCGGCTTCCCGGGCTGATCGCGACGCTCGGCGCCGGCGCCAATGCCGCCGCGATCCCGGCGCTCAACACAGCGGTGCTGGTGGGTTTCGGCGCGGTCGTCGCCTCGCTGCCAGCCTTCGGCGTGGTGCGCGACGCGGTGCTCGGCATCGCGCCGGGCAATCCGCTGATCTCGCTGTCGATCGCGGTGAATATCCTGGCCGGAATCACCGGCTCGGCCTCGGGCGGGATGAGCATCGCGCTCGCCACCATGGGGGACACGTATCTCGCCCGCGGGCTCGCCGCCGGCATCGCGCCGGAGGCCCTGCACCGTGTGACCGCCATCGCCACCGGCGGGCTGGATGCGCTGCCGCACAACGGCGCTGTCGTCACGCTGCTGGCGGTCTGCCGGCTGACCCACCGCGAGTCCTATGCCGACATCTTCGCTGTCGCCTGCGCCGGACCAATCCTCGCGCTGCTGGTCGTGCTCGTCCTCGCGGCTCGGTTCGGCGCCTTCTGACGCGCCTTCGCCTCACGCCGCCGGCCAGATGGACCAGACATAAGCGACATAGAGCGCCAGCAGCGCCGCGCCCTCGCGTCGGCCGATCCGCCAGCCGGTGCGCCCGAGCAGCAGGAGCAGCGCAGAGGCGCCGACCATCACCCAGACGTCGTAGGCGACGATCGCTTCGGGCACCGTCGTCGGCGCGAGCAGCGCGGTCGCGCCCCCGATGCCGAGGATGTTGTAGATGTTGGAGCCGAGAACGTTGCCCAGCGCCACGTCGGCGTGGCGGCGCATCGCGGCTATCACCGAGGTCACCAGTTCCGGCATCGAGGTGCCGACCGCGACGATGGTCAGCCCGATCACCGTCTCCGAGACGCCGAGCCCGCGCGCGAGCGCCACCGCGCCATCGACCAGCAGGCCGCCGCCGAGCACCACCAGCGCAAGCCCGCCGAAGGCGAAGCCGGCCGACAGCGCGATGCCGCCCCAGCCCGCCCCGGGCGCCGAGGCGTTGGTCGCGTGCAGGCCGCTCGGATGGACCTCCTCGAAGGCCTGGGCCTTCTCGAAGGCGGCGGTGTGGTCGGGTTCGCCGCGGCTTTCCTCCCGCCAGGCGAAGGCGATGTAGGCGATCAGCCCGGCCACGAACAGCGTGCCCACCGCGCGGTCGAGCGTGCCGAAGATGCTGACGCCGGTGAAGGCCAGCGCGACCGCCGCTCCGATCGTGCCGTCGCGCCGCAGCGCGCCACGCCCGACCGCGACAGGTGTGATGAGCGCGGCCAGCCCCAGGATCACCAGGATATTGGCGATGTTCGAGCCGACGATGTTGCCCACCGCGATCCCCGGCGAGCCGGCCAGCGAGGCCTTCACGCTGGTCACCAGTTCGGGCGTCGAGGTGCCGAAGCCGACCAGCGTGAGGCCGATCAGCAGCGGCGAGACGCCGATCCGCTCGGCGATCTGGACGGCACCCCGCACGAACAGCTCCCCGCCGATCACCAGCAGGACCAGACCGCCGATCAGCGGCAGCGCGACATCCATGAGCGGTTCTCCCGAAATCCGACGCCGGCGCTTATAATAAGCGGGCGGGCGCCGCGCATCACCGGCGCCGTCATGCCAGGAACACGCACGCCTCGCCCTGCCGCAGGCTGCGCCAGCACCGGCACCGTCCAGCCCCATTCGCGGATGGCGGCGGCGATCTGCGCCACCTGGTCCGCGCTGTGGGTGCGCGCATTGCGGGCATAGGGCAGCAGCGACGCCACCGGGCGCCGCTCGACCGCATCGGCCGGCCAGGCTCGCTGCATGCGTGAACTCCACTTTTTTAGGGAGGGAAAAATCCCTGCGTGTCCCCACCCGCGGATGGCTCCCCCAAGGTGCCAGAGATTCGACCCCCCCTCCCCATCGCTGGCGTCAGCCGCAAGGCGCGCCGATCTGCGCACGGGCGAACGAGGAGGGTGGAACCGTTGTCGCGCATCATCAGGGCTCGCGTCGCCTCGGCAGCGAGCCCTGATCCAATCGCACACAGGTCAGCCCACCACCTTGTAGATCGTGTAGCTCCCGCGTGCGCCGTCCTTGTTGGGGCCGACTTGGCGGATGCGCTCCAGTACCTGCACGTCAATCCCCTGGCGTTTCTTCAGGCCGGCGAAGAAGCCGCGGACCGTGTGCTGCTGCCAGCCGGTGGCCTCGCAGATCTGCGCGATGGTCGCGCCCTCCTCGCGGCGGAGCATCGCCAGCACCGTCTCCTGCTTCGTGCCCTCGCGCGGCTTGCGCGGGGCGCCGGGCTCGCGCGGCGCGCGGGTCGGCTTGCCGGCGAGCGCGGCGCGGAGAGCCGCCATCCGCCCGTCGAGGGCGGTGATCATGTCCGTCTCGCGGTTGGCCTGGTCGTCCCAGGCCGCGAGGACCGCGGCGGCGGCATCGCGCAGGCTCGCGCGCGGAGCGGGCGTGGGCGCGGCGTGGGCGGGTTCGGCCTCCTCCGTGTTGGCATCTCCCTCCGTAGCGTCCTCCCCGCCCGTGGGAGCCGTGTCGGCGATCGGCGCGGCGGCCTGCGCGTCGTCCTCTTTCGGGTCGATGCCGACGGCGAGCAGCCCGTCGTCGGTGATGCGCGCGACGATCCAGATCCCGTCCTCATCCTGCCGCCAACCGAGCCCGACATGCTCCCGCGGGGCGTTGATCTCGGTCAGCAGGTTGTTCTTGATCAGGCTGCGGAACACCGCGTTGCGCGCCGCGGCCGGCAGGGTCTTCGGCGCGCGGGCGAGGCCCATCTCGTGCTGCGCGGCGGCGCTCAGGATTACGCGCTGGGTGTCGGAAAGCTTGGTCATCGTGGTGGTCTCCGGTTCCGGGTGCCGGTCATCGGCCCCTACTGCCGGGAGCCCCGCCGGCCTGGGTTCCCATCGCAGCTTGCTGCGATGGGGTCCCGTTGCCGGTCGGGGCGGTGCGGGAGTGGCCCGTTTCAGGCTTCGTATTCGCCGCGGCGGAAATGCTGGTCCGCGATGTCCTTCAGCTTCGCGGTGGCATCCGAAAGCCAGGCCGCTTCGCCCCAAAGCACCGTCTCGGGATCCGCGCCGAAATGGTCCGCGCTGGCCTTGGTGAGTTCGGCGAGGAGGGCGTCGAGTTCCGCTTTCTTCGCGAGGAAGGCGGCCAGGCTGTTTTCCTGGTTGCGGGCGGCGCGGTCGGTCATGCTGGTCTCCGTCGTGGTGCAGGGCATCCCCTGCGGTGACGGACCATTCGCGCTGTGGCGCGCATGAGCCAAGCAAGATGCAGCGTCGAGCGATTGCTATGATTCGGCGGTCTGGATCACATCATGATCGACGACGCCGCGCGCCGCGGCGACATCGGCGAAGATGCGGTCGTCGCCCTCCAACACGGCGGCTTCGCCGGTCGTCTCCTGCCATCGCCGCACGATCACATCGGCATAGGCGGGATCGAGCTCGAGCAGCACCGCGCGCCGCCCGGTCCGTTCCGCCGCGATCATCGTCGTGCCGGAGCCGCCGAACGGGTCCAGCACCGTGTCGCGCGGCTTGCTGCTGTTGCGGATCGCACGCTCGACCAGCGCGACGGGCTTCATCGTCGGGTGCAGGTCATTCCTGGCGGGCTTATCGAAGTGCCAGACATTCCCCTGGTCGCGCGCCCCGCACCAGTAGTGCTGCGCGCCGGCCTTCCAGCCGTAGAGCATCGCCTCGAATTGCTGGTGGTAGTCGGCGCGGCCGAGCGCGAAGGTGTTCTTGGCCCAGATGATCGTGCTGGACCACTTCCCACCCGCCTCCTGCCAGGCGCGGTGCAGCGTCGGCCACTCGGAGGACGACATGCAGACGTAGCAGGCGCCCTTCGTCACCGAGAGCAGGTTCGCCAGCGCCGGGCGCAGGAAGTCGAGGAAGCCGGAGCCGAGCGCATCGTTGGCGATCGTCATCTTGGCCGCGGTGCCGCCCTGGTAGGCGACATTGTAGGGCGGGTCTGTGAAGGCCATGTCGGCGAGGCGGTCGGCGCCGAGGGCGCGCTGGACGTCGTCGAGCTTCGTCGCGTCGCCACAGAGCAGGCGATGGTCACCGCAGCGCCAGAGGTCGCCGGCGCGCGTGACGGGTACCGCCGGAGGCTCGGGCGCATCGTCGGCATCGTCCCCGAGGCCGGCATCCGCGGCCGCCAGCAGCCGGTCGAGTTCCATGCCCGAGAAGCCGAGCACGTCCAGGTCAACCACCGCCTCGTCGCGGATGCGCGCGATCTCGGCCGCGAGCAGCGCTTC
Organism: Rubritepida sp.; assembly: GCA_041639675.1. Taxonomy (GTDB): domain Bacteria; phylum Pseudomonadota; class Alphaproteobacteria; order Acetobacterales; family Acetobacteraceae; genus Roseococcus. The sequence goes on from JBEQBS010000028.1 coordinate 4,662, forward strand.
GTCCCAGCCGGAGTTCAGCGCGATCTGGTTGTCCGCCAGGCGCAGCGCACGGGCCTGGGCCTCAGTCAGGTGTGCCAGGCGGATGCGCATCAGGAACTCGGGCAGAGCGACGGGGAAAACCGCCGGGTGCTCCGTCTCGATGCCGATCGAATCCGTGATGCTTTTCACCGAGGCGAAGATGGCCTTCGTCGACGGCTTGTTCGTCTCCGTTCTGCTGCTGTGTAACTCCTTCATCGAGCACGTTTTAGGCGCGATGCTTGAGTCGAGGGGCTTCCAGACGGAGGCGAAAGCGGGGCTGGCAGCGCAGATCGCCTGCGCACGGAAGAACGGCGTCCTAGACGAGTACCTGCTAGAGAAGGCCGACAGACTGCGGAAGGTTCGCAATCCGTTCGTACACCTAAAGCCGTACGACTACGAGCACGGCATCCATCAGCGGATGATGCGGGCAAGAAAGAATCCCTACGAAATCTTGGAGACCGACGCCCGAACCGCTTTGTCGATCATGTACGCGTTCGCCACGCGGCCGGGGATCGCTCTTCGACCTGCTCCGCCCGCGCGGTAGTTCGTGCCGGAACCCGCGCGTAGGGCGACGCCAACCCCACCGTGCGAAGACGCAGTCGGTGTCGGACTTCGAACCGCAGTCATTTCAGCGGTTTGGCGCTCGGATAGCGAGTTGCTGCCGAGGCTTACGCGTCGGGAGAGTTGATCGGCAGAACTTTCTCCCCAAGCAATGGAACTGCTGAATTCGAGCAGGGGGACAGCACCGTCATTGCGGCAAAAACAAGGGGTTATGCCTTGTCGGCCAAATCGGCCAACCCTCAAGGTCCTGAGAGTCTCCGGCATTCCGGAGAGAAAACCGGCTCTCGTTCCGTCCGTGCACTATCAAGGTGCTCGCCGATAACCCCAGGAAACCTGCGCCTCAGCGCGGCATCCTGGTAAGGAGAGACAGGTTGTCTTGAGGCCGACTGGAGCAGCGGTGGGAACCGGGATCCAACCTTCTCCGGCATCTGTGAGACGCGTCTGGCCGGCTGAGTGATTTTCTGGTGTCCCAGCACGGGGCCCGGCTGGGCGGCAGGGTGGCACGACATGAGAGAGGCCATCGATGTGGCGCAGCGTTCGGATTTCTGAACAGACTTCCTATCTGTCGTCCGGCATTCCGTGCAGTCTGCCTTCCGCGCCTTGGATAATCCAATGAAAAGACGCGCTTCCGATCTGGCATGCTGCCTGCTAAGCTGGCGGGATGTTGGTGCTGGCCATCCTTCCCTTGCTGCCGTTTGTCGCCGTTCCCGCGCTTGCGCTCGGGCTGCGACGGGCGCCGCAATTGGCACTCTGGGTCGCGCTGCTGCCCGTCGCGCTGTTCGCCTTGCTGGCCAGCGTGCCGCTTGGGACGGCCGTGTCATGGCCGTGGATTCCGTCGCTGAATGTGTCGGTCAGTTTCCGCGTTGATGGGCTGACGCGCCTGATGGGGCTGCTGATCACCGGAATTGGCGCTAGCGTCTTCCTGTATGCCGCGAGTTACCTCAAGGGCCATCCGCAGCTTCACCGCTTTCTGGCGACACTGACGCTGTTCATGGGGGCCATGCTTGGCGCGGTGCTGGCCGATGACCTGCTGCTATTGTTTGTCTTCTGGGAGCTCACCAGCCTCGCCTCCTTCCTGCTGATCGGCTTTGACGCACATCGCGCCGAGGCACGCCGCGCGGCGCAGCAAGGGCTGATGGTGACGGTCGCTGGTGGGCTCGCGATGCTGGCAGGGATTCTGCTGATCGGCCAGGCGGCGGGCACCTTCTCGATCTCCGGTCTTCTCGCGCAAGGCACCGCGCTTGCTGCGCATCCTCTCGCGCCCTGGGCGGTGACGCTGATCGCCATCGGCTGCTTTGCCAAGAGCGCGCAATGGCCGTTGCATTTCTGGCTGCCCAACGCGATGGCCGCGCCGACGCCGGTGTCGGCCTATCTGCACTCCGCCACCATGGTGAAGCTCGGCGTCTATCTGCTGGCGCGGCTCAATCCCGCCTTCCAGGAGATGGCGCTTTGGCAGCTTCTGCTCACCAGTTTCGGCACGGCGACCATGCTGGCCGGCGCGCTGCTGGCACTGCGCGAGCGTGACCTCAAGCGCAAGCTCGCCTGGTCCACCGTGGTCGCGCTCGGGACGCTGGTCACGCTCATCGGGATCGAGGAGCCGCTGGCCTCTACCGCGGCCATCGTCTTCCTGCTGGTGCACGCGCTCTACAAGGCCGCACTCTTTCTCATCGCCGGCATCGTCGACAAAAAGGCGGGCACGCGCGACGCGATGGTCCTGCGGGGCTTGGGTCGCCGCATGCCGCTGACCGCCATCGCGGCGCTGCTGGCGGGCCTGTCCATGGCCGGCGCGCCGGGTTTCATCGGTTCCATGGCAAAGGATCTCCTCTTCACCACGCAACTTGGCCTGCCGGGCCTGCTGCCGCTGATCGCGCTGTTGGTGAACGTCGCGATGGTGGTGGTGGCAGGCGTTGTCGCGGCGCGGCCCTTCCTGGGGACGCCGATGGTGACCGAGAACGAGGCCAAGGATCCACCGCTGGCGATGCTCGCCGCACCGCTCGCGCTGGGGGCGCTGGGGCTGACGCTGGGGCTGGCACCTGGGCTTGCCTCGGCTTGGCTCGTGGAACCGGCCGCGGCCGCCGTGCTCGGCCAGCCCACGGGCATCGCGCTGGGCGATAAGCAGGGCGACGGCACGGTCGTCTGGGCGTCGGCGGCGGCGCTCGGCCTCGGGCTGGTGGTGTTCCTGGGCTGGACGCGGCTGCAACCCACCTTGGCAGCGCAGCAGTGGCTCGACGCCTATGGACCGAACGCGGCCTACGGGCGCGTCCTGCGCGCCATTTCGACGGTCGCGGTGGCGGTGACGGCGCGGCTGCAGACCGGCAGCTTGCGCAACTATATCGGCGCCAGCCTGGTGCTCCTCTTTGGCGGTGCGGGGAGCTTACTCGCGGCGCGCGGTGGTCTTGCGCTGCCCGACGCCGGGTCTTGGCCCGGCGCGGCACAGCTGGCATTGGCTGGGCTGATCGCCATAGGGGCCATCGCCGCTTGCCGGCTGCGCGTGCTGCTTGCGCAGGTGATGGCGGCGGGGCTGGTCGGGTTTGGCGTCGGCATCCTGTTCCTGACGCTGGGCGCGCCGGATCTGGCCTTCACGCAATTCACCGTCGAGATCATCGCCATCGTGCTGCTCGTCGCGATTCTCGCCCGGCTGCCCTTCCGCGGGCATGATGAACGACGCCGCGCCGAGCGATGGCGCGATGCGGCGATCGCCACACTGGTCGGTGCGGTGGGCACTGCGATTCTGCTGGCGGTGCTCGCTATGCCTTTCGATCCCGCCATCACGCGCTGGATGGGCGAGGCTGCCGTGCCGGAGGCCAAGGGGCGCAACGTGGTGAATGTGATCATCGTCGATTTCCGCGCGCTCGACACGCTGGGCGAGATCGCGGTGCTGCTGATCGCGGTACTCGCGGCCGCGGTGCTGGTGGCGCGCACGCGCCGCGCCGCGCCATGACCGGCAGCCTCATCCTGCGCAGCTCCGCCCGCTACGTGCTGTGGGCCAGCCTGCTGCTCTCGCTTTTCGTGCTGCTGCGCGGCCACAACGAACCCGGCGGCGGCTTCATCGGGGGGCTGATCGGCGCGCTCGGCTTCGTGTTCCACGCGCTGGCTATGGGCCCCGCGGCGACGCGGCGCACCCTGCGCCTGCAGCCGATCGCTTGGGCGGGCATCGGGCTTCTGCTGGCAGCCGCCTCCGGGCTGCCGGCGCTGCTGCTGCATGCCGAGCCGTTCCTCACGCATCAATGGCTCACTGGCCTGCCGATCGGCACGGCAATCCCCTTCGACATCGGCGTGTATCTCGTCGTGCTGGGCTTCGCGCTCGCCTTCGTCCTGCCGTTCCTGGACGAGTGAGCGATGAGCGACACCGAATTCCTGCTTCTCGCCCTGGGTGTGCCGGCCTTGCTCGCGGGCGGAGCTGCGCTGCTCGTGATGATCATTCGATGGTTCGCGGGGCCTGGCTGAGATGTCTTTCCTGCTTCCCCTGCTGTTCGGCCTGCTGTTGGGCGCGGCGGTATATCTGATGCTGGCGCGCTCGCTGCCGCGCATGATCCTGGGTCTGCTGCTGCTCGGCAATGCCGCCAACCTTGCGATCATCGCCGCGGGGCGCGTGCTGGGCACCGCGCCGCCGCTGGTTGAGCTTGGCGCGCAGTCGCTGGCCGCCGATGCGTCCAACCCGCTGCCGCAGGCGCTGGTGCTGACCGCCATCGTCATCTCCTTCGGCCTGACCGCCTTCGTCATGGTTCTGGCCTGGTCCATCTGGCGGTCCGAGGGCACGCTGGACGCCGAGGCGCTGCGCCGCGCCGAACCGGTGGGCCTGCCCAGCACCGACAGCATCGCCGCCGCGGCTGCGGAGCCGCGCGCATGATCGCCGCGAGGGCCGATTGGCTGCTGGTGCTGCCCATCCTGATTCCGCTGCTGGCTTGCGCGCTCGCGGCGGCCTTGCAGGGACTGCCGCGTGCGCAGCGCCTGGTCACAGGCCTGGCCGCGAGTGCGATGCTCCTGGCCGCGGCGCTGCTGCTGGCCGAGGTGCTGGCCAAGGGCGTCATCGCCTCGCAGATGGGGGATTGGCGCGCGCCCTTCGGCATCACGCTGGTGGCCGACAAGCTGAGCGCCGCGATGGTTGCCATCACCGCGCTGATGTACGCGGCCACCGCGCTCTACGCCGCCGGCGATGACGATGTGCGCGCGCAGGAGGGGCTGTGGCACCCGCTGCTGGCGGGGCTGGTGCTGGGCGTGGCGGGCGCCTTCCTGGCGGGCGATCTGTTCAACCTCTATGTCTGGTTCGAGGTGATGCTGATCGCCTCCTTCGGCCTGTTGGTGCTGGGCGGCGGGCGGGAGCAACTGGATGCGGCGGTGAAATACGCCGTGCTGAACCTGGTTGCGACCAGTGTCTTCCTGATTGCGGTCGGGCTCGCCTATGGGCTGACCGGCACGCTCAATCTCGCCGACATGGCGCGCCGCATGCCGGAGGTGCCGAACCAGGGCGCCGTGGCGGCGGTGGCGTTCCTGCTGCTGGCTGCCTTCGGCGCCAAGGCGGCGGTGTTCCCATTGTTCTTCTGGCTGCCTGCCGCCTACCACACCGCCATTGCGCCGGTGGCCGCGATCTTTGCTGCGCTGCTGACCAAGGTCGGCGTCTACGCGATGATCCGCCTGGTCACGCTGGTCTTTCCGGCAGGCCAGGAATGGATTTCCCCCATGCTGTGGTTCGTGGCAGCCGGCACCATGGTGGTGGGCGTGCTGGGTGCGGCGGCGCATTGGGACATCCGCCGCATCCTGTCGTTCCACATCATCAGCCAGATCGGCTACATGATCGTGGGGCTGGCCATCGCCACGCCGCTCGCGATCGCGGGCGCGGTGCTCTACATCCTCCACCACATCGTCGTGAAGGCGAACCTGTTCCTCGTTGCGGGTGCCATTCGCCGCGCCGGCGGCAGCTTCTCGCTGGCGCAGTTGGGCGGGCTGTGGCGGCGCGATCCCTGGCTGGGCATCCTGTTCGCCATCCCGGCCCTGTCGCTCGCTGGCCTGCCGCCGCTTTCGGGCTTCTGGGCGAAGCTGCTGGTGGTGAAATCGGGCTTCGATGCGGGGTGGTATTGGCTGGCCGCCATCGCGCTCGCCACCGGCATCCTCACGCTCTACTCCATGCTGAAGATCTGGAACCAAGCCTTCTGGAAGGAACCACCGGAGGGCCAGCCCGCGCTGGTTGCGCTCACCGGGCGGCTGCGCTGGCTTTTGCTGATGCCGGTCGTGGGGCTTGGCTTGGTCACGCTGAGCATCGGCCTCTGGGTCGAACCCTTCGCCGCCTTCGCCCTGGCCGCCGGGGAACAGCTGGCCAGCCGCGAGGCCTATATCGCCGCCGTGCTCGGAGGCCGCCCCTGATGGCACAGCCCTTCACGCCACAGCCGTGGAATCCTTGGCGCTGGCTTGTGCTTGGCGCCATCTTCCTGCGTGAATTGGCGCTCTCCTCCCTGGCGGTGATGCGCGTCACGCTCTCACCCCATCTGGCGATGCGCCCGGGCATCATCGCGGTGCCGCTGCGGCTTCGCTCGGCCGCTGGCGTTACCTTGCTGGCGGACATGGTCACCCTCACGCCCGGCACCACGGCGTTGCATGTTTCGGCTGATCATTCGGTCCTCTACGTCCATGCCATGGAGATCGAAAGCGCCGAGGCCATTCGGCGCGACATCGCCGAGAAGCTGGAGGCGCCCGTGCTGCGCGTGCTGCGATGAGCCCGCTCGATGTCGCACTCCCTCTGGCCGGCGTGCTGCTCGGACTCGCTGTGGGGCTGACTGGCTGGCGCATGCTGCGCGGTCCCGGCATCGCTGATCGCGCCGTCGCGCTCGATCTGCTGGGCCTGCTGGCGGTGGGCGCGGCGGCGCTTGTGGCACTCGGCAGTGGGCATCTGGCCTTGCTGGACGTGGCGCTCGGCCTTGGCTTGGTGGGCTTCATCGGCGCGGTCGGTGTAGCGGCCTTCATTGCGCGCGCGGCTCGTCCGCCGGAGGGTCGTGATGGTTGAATGGCTTGCCGCGCTGTTGCTGATTTCTGGCTCCGCCATCGCGCTGATTGCCTCGATCGGCGTGCTGCGATTGCCCGATGCATTCCTACGTATGCACGCCGCCACGAAGGCGGGCGTGGTCGGCTCCTCGCTGATGCTGCTCGGTGCGGGCTTCGCCTTCGGCACGCCCGACGCTTGGCTCCGCATCGTGGCCATTGTGATCTTCCTGCTGGTCACGGTGCCGATCTCCTCGCACGCGCTTGGCCGTGCGGCCTATCTCGGCGGCGCGACCATGTGGTCGGGCACGCAGATCAACGAAATGGAAAGCGTTTTGCCGCGGCCCGCGCTTAACCGCGAGGGCGCCGCGGAGACTGCGCCGGGGGAGGTTTCGTCGATGTCCGATTTCACCCAGGCGGTACCGCAGCCGCGCAGCCGGATCCTGCTTGCCCTCGCGCAGGGGCATGAAAGTGAGGCAGCATTGGAGGCCGGCCTTCGCGTCGTGGCTACGCCTTCGGCGCAGGTGACGATCCTCAGTCTACTTTGCGCACCGAGCCTGACGCAGACCGGTCCGGTGCCGCTGGGCGGCTCATACTACGCACAGCGTTTGGTGGAGAAGCGCCTCGCCCGTGCCCGTGAGCAGGCGGGCATGCTGGTCCAGAACGTCGAGGCCATGGTCGAGGCCGCGCGGCTTGCCGCCGCGACGCGCCACGAGGAAGGCGACGCACTGCGCCTTCTGCTGGGCGCCGCCGCGCATCACGACGTCACGATCCTGCCGCGGGGCGCCTGGTTCGACCAGGCGCAGGTGCTCGATGAAGGTATGGCCGAGACACGCGCACGCAGCCTTGCCGTACCGGGCCTGTTGCTGACGACGCCGGCCCTGTCAGCCCTGCGCGAGGTGCACTTCCTGCACGAGGCCGATGAGAGCTCCGGCGAGGCGCTCAAGCGTTTCCTCGGCCTTGATCTCTTCGCAAACCTTCCGCTGGCCATCACCGTGCTCGACCTGCCCGGCGCCCCGGCCGTGTTGGCTGATGCGGTGGCGCTGGCCGCCGCGCGAGGCCGCCGGGTGCGTGCGGGCTATCCCTCGCTGCACCCCGATCACCCGGCCCCGCTCGAAGCCTTCATCGGCGGGACTCTTGCCGTGATTCCCGCGCGATCACCAAGCGGGCGGCTTGCCTGGCGGTCGCTTCGGGAGATGCCGCACGCGCTTCTGCTGGCATGACGCGGGTGCAGCGGCGATAAGGGCACCATGATTCGTGCCTTCTGGAACGCCTTGCCCATTGCCCGCCGCCTGCCAATCCTGGCGGGGGCCATGGTCTTTGTCGCGGCGGTGACCACGACCCAGGTTGCCACCCGGGCGCTGGAGGTGGAATTCCAGCGGGAAGCCGCGCGCCTTGGTGAAGTTTATCTCGATGGTCTCGCCGCGGCGTTGATGGAGCCTGTGCGAGCGCTGGATGAGGTAGCCATTGCCGCAACGCTGGAGCGCGCACTCGATTTCCAGGAGGGAATTCGCGAGCGGCGCCTGGTGGTCCTTCTGCCGGGGGCAAGACTCCCGATCGCCGCCGGTGTTGCCGAAGCCGGCATTCCACCGGCCACAATGCCGTGGAGCATGGCGAGTGATGGCCGCACCGCCTGGGCACAGCGTCGTCTGCCCACGCCGCCCGGCCAGGAGACGACGATTGCCGCGCTGCTCGATTTCTCGGATTCCATCGCGCGGCGTGCCCGGCTTGATTGGATGCTCCTGGCGCTTGACCTGCTGCTCGCCACGCTGGCCGGCGCTCTCGCTGCCTGGATCACGCGCCGAGCGCTGACCCCATTGCTGGCCATCACCGCCGCGATCGACCTGGCCGGCGAAGGCCGCTTTGCGCTTCTTCCCGCGACGGCCTCTGGCATGCCTGGGGGAAGCGAGGCTGCGCGGCTGCAGGGCGCTTTCAACCTCATGATGGCGCGCTTGGCAGAACGCGAGCAGCTGGCAGCCCGACTGGCAGAGCGTGAACGCGCGGCGCAGTGGGTGAGCTTGCGGCGACAGTCGCGCATGAGGTGCGCAACCCCCTGGCCGGCATGTTGACGGCTATCAGCTCTGCCCGGCGCTTTGGGGAAGATCGCACTGCGCGGGAGGAATCGCTCGATCTCGTGGAGCGGGGCCTGCGCCAGATCCAGCGCGTGGTGGACGACACGCTGTCGAGCTATCGCGGCACGGTGGAAATGCGGCCGCTGGAGCAGCGTGATCTGGAGGATCTGCGCCAATTGCTTCACCCGGAGGCGCTGCGGCGCGGTATCGCGCTCAATTTCGCCGGCGCGCTGGCGGCACCTTTCCCGACTGACGCGATTCCGGTCCGGCAGGCCCTGCTCAATCTGCTGCTGAACGCGGTCCAGGCATCGCCGCACGGCGGCGTGGTACTGCTGTCCATCGCGGAGGAGCCAGGCGGTGTGCTGCGGCTCGAGGTCACGAATGACGGGTCTGGCCTGCCGGAACGCCAGCGCCGCCAACTGCGCGGGGAGGGCAGCGCTGGCCCCGGCCTCGGGCTCGCGGTGGTCATGCGCGAGCTCGCACGGCTGGATGGCGGCATCGCCGTCACCTCCGAGCCTGGGCGCTTGACGCGGGTGACCCTGCGTCTTCCGGCCAGGGTGGAGCCAGCCCCGTGAGCGGTGATGTGCTTCTCATCGAGGATGATGAGGTTCTGGGCGCTGCGCTGATGCAGCGCCTGCGCCTCGAGGGCTTTGCCGCGCGCTGGGCCCGCAACCTTGCGGAGGGGGAGGCGATGTTGCGCCGCCATGCCGCGCCGCTCTGCGTGCTGTGCGACATGCGCCTGCCGGATGGGTCAGGGGAGGCTTTGCTGCTTCGCCTGATGCCCTCGCTGGGCGCCACGCCCGTCATTGCCATGACCGCCTTCGGTGGGGTGGAGCAAGCGGTCCGACTGATTCGTGCCGGTGCGGATGACTACTTGTTGAAGCCGTTTGACATCGCCGTTGTCTTGCGCAAGCTCGCAGCGCTGCGGCCGCTGCCGGCCCCGCCGGGCGGCGAGGCGCAGAGCGGCTGGTCGTCGGCGCCCATGCGGGTGTTGGCCGCTCAGTTGGAACGCCTCGCCGCCGCCGTGGCCCCGGTACTGCTGGTCGGCGAGAGCGGCGCGGGAAAGGAGGTCGCAGCGCGGCGCCTCCATGCAAGCGGACCACGGCAGGCAGAGCCCTTCGTTGCTCTGAACTGCGCGGCCATCCCCAGGGACCTTCTGGAGAGCGAGGTCTTCGGCCATGAGCGGGGCGCCTTCACGGGTGCGAGCGAGCGCCGCATCGGTGCGGCCGAGCGCGCAGGCGCCGGCACACTGATGTTCGACGAGGTCGCCGAGCTGGATCTGGCCCTACAGGCCAAGCTGCTACGATTGCTGGAAGATCGGCGGTTCCTGCGAGTGGGCGGCACGAAGGAACTGCCGCTTGCCGCGCGGATCGTCGCGGCGACCAATGCGGACCTCGGCGCGCGCGTCGCGGATGGACGATTTCGGGGCGATCTCTACTGGCGGTTGGCGGTGGTGGAACTGCGCGTGCCGCCACTGCGCGAAAGGTCAGAGGATGTGCAGCGCCTCGCTATCGAATGCCTTAGTGAAGTCGCCGCGCAATCCGGCCGTCCCGGTATCACATTCTCGGCCGGAGCGGAGGCTGCGCTGATGGCGCATCCCTGGCCGGGTAATGTGCGCGAGTTGCGCAACCGCGTCACCCGCGCCGTCCTGCTCTCGGCGGCGCCGATGGTCACGGCGGAGGATCTGTTTCCCGACCAGCCAGGGATCGCCACGGCGGCCTCCGCCGAGACGCTTGCGGAGGTGCGTGACGCAGCGGAACGCGAGCATATCCGACGCGTGCTGCTGCACTGCGGCGGCCGCGCTGGGGAAGCGGCGCGCATGCTGGCGATCTCGCGCACCACGCTGTGGGAGCGTATGCGAAGACTGGGCCTGAATACGACGGGGGATGAGTGATGGAGATCGCGCTCCTGCTGCTGGGCGGCCTGGTGCTGTTGGTGCTTGGTGGCGAGTTTTTCGTTCGCGGCGCCGTGCAGATCGCTGAGCGGCTTGGCCTGTCGCCGCTGCTGATTGGGCTGACGCTGGTCGGCTTTGGCACCTCCACGCCCGAATTGGTGACCAGCGTGCAGGCTTCGCTCGCAGGCTCGCCAGGGATCGCGGTGGGCAACATCGTTGGCTCGAACATCGCCAATATTCTTTTGATCCTCGGCATTTCCGCCCTGATCGTGCCGGTGGCGGTGGGGCGGGGTGCGCTCTATCGCGATGGTATGATTGGGCTGGGCGCGGCGCTGCTCCTGGCGGCTGTCGCGTTGTTCGGCATGCTCGACCGGACCGTTGGTGCCTTGTTCGTGCTGGGCCTCGTTGCCTACATCTACTACGCATGGCGCCAGGAACGCCGCCCTAACCCAGAGCACACGGCCGCCTATGACAAGGCGCAGGCCTTCGAGGAGGTGCATCCGCAGGGCGTGCATGGGGCGGGCGCTTCCGCACCAGGGGCCGGGGCGAAGGGTGTGCTGCTATCGGTCGGCTTTGCCCTGAGCGGGCTGGCGCTTGTGGTGTTCGGCGGTGGATTTTTCGTCAAGGGCGCTGTCGCGCTTGCACAAGCAATGGCGATCCCGGAGACGGTGATCGGGCTGACGATCGTTGCGGTGGGCACGTCACTGCCAGAGCTTGTCACCTCGGTCATCGCCGCACTTCGGCGCCATGCCGACGTGGCCTTGGGCAATGTGCTCGGCTCCAACATCTACAACATTTTTGGCATTGGCGGCGCCACCGCCTTGATTGCGCCAACGACGATCCCCGAGGCGATCGCGACCTACGACATCTGGATCCTGGTTGGCGTGTCGGTTCTGCTGTTGGTTATGGGGCGTTCAGGCTGGCGGATCGGTCGCCGCGAGGGAGTGCTGCTGATCTTTCTCTACGCCGCCTACGTCTGGACCATCTTGCCCGCCACCGCTGCCCAGTGAGGATCGCCTTGCCCTCGCCGTGAAATTTATTGTTTGCGGGTGTGGTCACTGCACCCGCCGCTTCACCACCTGCACAGACAGCGCCACTGCCGCGGGGTCCACCGTCGATGCGCTGACGTTCCGCGCCGTCACGCGCACGCTGTTGTTGGACCACACATGGCAGTCGAACACAAAGGCGATGCTGCTGGTGTCGAGGGATGCATCGGCAAAGTCGCCTCGCCGCGCGCCAGGCACGGTCACGTCGATGTTCGCCGTCGCGCCGGCAGCCAGGCTCGGCAGGTCCCAGGTGGTCTCCAGCGCCAATCTCCGCGTCCCGATCGGCACCGAAGGGCAGGCATAGAGCACTGCTGGTGCCGCCTCCGGCAGCCCGAACAGCCGCAGCGCCTCGAGCTCGATCTGCCCGTCGAAGCCCACGGACGCCTCCGTGCTGCGGGAGATGATCGGCTTCGCCGCCGAGCGGCTGATGGAGCTGGAGGTGGGTGGCCTGACTGGCGCCGCCCACGGCGAGCGCAGCGCCGAGCGGCTGGTGCAGCGCAACG
>JBEQBS010000029.1:0-16467 GCA_041639675.1 Rubritepida sp.
CGATGCCGTGGTGGCCGCGGGCGCCGCGGTGATGCGCGACGTGCCGGCCGGCGCGCGCGTCGGCGGCGTGCCGGCGCGCCTCCTCAGAACACCAGGGTGAAGCGCGTGCCCCGGCCCGGTTCGCTTTCCACCCGGATGTCGCCGCCGGATTGCGTCACGAAGCCGTGCACCTGCGCCAGCCCCAGCCCGGTGCCCTTGCCGGCCGGCTTGGTGGTGAAGAAGGGCTCGAACAGGCGCGCCATGGTGGCGGCATCCATCCCCTCGCCGGTGTCGGCGATGGTGAGGCCCGGCCGCCCGCCCTCCATCGCCGTGCGCAGCAGCAGCGTGCCGCCCTGCGGCATGGCGTCGCGCGCGTTCATCACCAGGTTCAGCACGGCCGTCTCCAACTGCGCCGGGTCCAGCGTGGCGGGCGGCAGCCCCTCCGCGAACTCCGTCTCCAGCGCGATGCGCGAGCCGAGCGAGTGGCGCAGCAGCTCCGTCATCGCCCCCAGCCGGGCGTTGAGGTCCAGCGCCACCGGCTCCAGCGGCTGCTGCCGCGCGAAGGCGAGGAGCTGGCGGATCAGCCGCCGCGCGTTCTCCAGCGAGGCGCCGACGCCCTCGGCCACCTGCGCGCGCTCCTCCGGCCCCAGCCCGTCGCCGGCCAGCAGGTGGAAGCCGCTGTCCACCACCTGCAGCACGTTGCCGAAATCGTGTGCCAGCGAGCCGGTGAGCTGCCCCATGGCCTGGAGCTTCTCGGAGTGGCGCAGCGCCTGCTCGGCGCGCAGCAGCTCGGCCGTGCGGGCCTCGACGCGGCGCTCCAGCTCGTCCTGCGCGCGGGCCAGCACCTCGCGCGCCTCGCGCTGGTCGTGCATGTCGGTGGCGGTGCCGTACCAGGCCTGGATGCGCCCCGCCTCGTCGCGCGCCGGCATGGCGCGGCCCAGGTGCCAGCGCCAGGCGCCGGTGGCGGCCTCGCGCAGGCGGAACTCGGTTTCGTAGGGCTCGCCGGTGGCGATGCTGCGGCGCCAGGCGGCGCGGGCCGGGGCCAGGTCCTCGGGGTGCAGCACGGCGCCGAAGCCGGCCTCGCCCGCCGCGCCGGTGAATTCGGCCCAGCGGCGGTTGCGCCAGGTGGTGGCGCCGTCGGGCGCGGCGAACCAGACGATCTGCGGCAGGGCGTCGGCCATCACCCGCAGCCGCTGCTCGCGCTCGGCGATGGCGGCCGCCGCGCGGTGCTCCTCCGTCACGTCGCGGAAGAAGACGGTGATGCCCTCGGCGGCCGGGAAGGCGCGCAGCTCGTACCAGCGGTCGTGGTCCGGGTAGAAGCCGCGCGTCACCTCGGCCTCGCGCCGCGCCATCACCCGGCGGTAGAAGGCGCCGAAGGGGTGCCCCTCCAGCCCCGGATAGGCGGCGAACATGTCGCGGCCCAGCAGCGCCTCCGGCTCGCGGCCCAGGATGCGCCCGGCCTGGGGGTTGAGGTGGGTGAAGCGGAAGCCGCGGTCGAGCGCGAAGAAGCCGTCGCCGATGGATTCCAGCAGGGCGCGGTTGCGCGCCTCCGCCTCGCGCAGCGCGGCCGCGGCCTGCACGCGCCCGGTCGTCTCCACCACCGTGTTCAGCAGGCCGCGCACCTCGCCCAGGGCGTCGCGCAGCGGCGAGTAGGAGAAGGTGAACCAGGCGGGCTCCGGGTGGCCGTGGCGCGTCACCTCCATCGCCATGTCCTCGAACCACAGCGTCTCGCCCGCGAAGGTGCGGGCGATCAGCGGGGCGATCTGCGGCCAAAGCTCGGGCCAGGCCTCCTCCACCGGGCGGCCCAGCGCCGCCGGGTGGCGCGGGCCGAGGATGGGGGCATAGCCATCATTGTAGAGCAGGATCCGCGCCTCGCCCCAGATGACGCACATGGGGAAGCGCGAGGCGAGCATGAGGTCCGCCGCCAGGCGCAGCGCCAGCGGCCATTGGCCCGGCGGGCCGATGGGCGTGCCGGTCCAGTCCATCTCGTCCACCAGCCGGGCCATGATGGCCGGCGGCGGGACGGGGCCCTGGGGGGCGGGCATCCCGTGATCCATGCCGGGGAAGCTACACCAGGGGGCCGGGCAGCGCCACCGGGCACTTGATGCGGCGGGGCAAACCGGCGGAGCATGCCGGCAAACCGGAGGAACCCCCATGCCGCACACCACCCGCCGGGCCGCGCTGGCCCTGGCCGGCGCCGCCGCGTCCGCCCCCTTCGCCGCCGCCCAGGCGCGCCCCGTGACCATCATCGTGCCCTTCGCGCCGGGCGGCTCGACCGACACCGTCTCCCGCCTCATGGCCGAGCGCATGGCGGCCGTGCTGGGCCAGGGCGTGGTGGTGGAGAACCGGCCCGGCGCCAACACGGTGATCGGCGCCGAGGCGGTGGCCCGCGCCCAGCCCGACGGCAACACCCTGCTGATGGCCGCCGGCACGACGCTGACCGTCAACCCGGTGATCCAGCGCAACCTGCCCTACCGGGTGGAGGATTTCGCGCCGGTGATGCTGGCCTCCACCTTCCCCTTCGCCGTCATCGCCCGCCATGACGGCCCGGCCGACATCGCCGCCCTGGCCGCCGCCGCGCGCGAACGCCCGGGGCGCATCACCTACGGCACCAACGGCCCGACCACGCTCACCAACATCGCCATGCTGATGGTGCTGGAGCGCCTGGGCGTGACGATGCAGGACGTCACCTATCGCGGCGACGCCCAGGCCATGCAGGACTTCCTGGCCGGCAACCTGGACCTGCTGGTGGTGGCGGGCTCCACCGCCGTGCCGATCTTCCGCAACAACCAGGGCCGCATCCTGGGCTGGACCAGCGAGGGGCGCGTGGCCTCCACCCCCGGCGTGCCGACCTTCGCCGAAGCCTATCCCGGGCTGGTGGCGCAATCCTGGTTCGGGCTGCTGGCGCCTTCCCGCACGCCCGCGCCGGCCGTGGCCCGGCTGAACGCGGCGGCGAACGAGGCGCTGGGCGATGCCCGCGTGCGCGAGCGGCTGACCAACGAGGCGCAATTCCTCCAGGGCGGCACGCCGGAGCGCTTCGCCGCCTTCCTGGCCGAGGAGGACCGGCGCTGGCGCCCGGTGCTGTCGCGCATGGCGGTGCCGGGGAACTGAATCTTGCGCCAGCGCAAGGCGCGG
Organism: Rubritepida sp.; assembly: GCA_041639675.1. Lineage (GTDB taxonomy): Bacteria > Pseudomonadota > Alphaproteobacteria > Acetobacterales > Acetobacteraceae > Roseococcus. Next base: position 3,115 of record JBEQBS010000029.1, read on the forward strand.
CGTGGTTTCCGGCGTCAGAAGCCTTGCGTTCCGGCCATCTTGCCCCGACATGCCGGCCGATCCCTGCCTTGTGGAGTGAAACGCCATGACCCTTTCCCGGCGCGCCCTTCCGGCGCTCGCCCTTGCCCCCCTGGCCGCCCCCGCCCTGGCCCAGCCCCGCTTCCCGGACCGGCCGATCACCGTGATCGTGCCCTTCGCCGCCGGCGGCCCGACCGACACGGTGGCGCGCCTGGTGGCCGAGGCGATGGGCCGCGACCTGGGCGGCACCGTGGTGGTGGAGAATGTGGGCGGCGCCGGCGGCACGCTGGGCGCCCAGCGCGTCGCCCAGGCGCGGCCCGACGGCTACACCCTGCTGGTCCATCACATCGGCATGGCGACCATCCCGACCCTCTACCGCCGCCTCGCCTATGATCCGGTCAACGGGTTCGAGACGGTGGGCCTCATCACCGAGGTGCCGATGACGCTGGTGGGCAAGCGCGCCCTGCCGGCCAACACCATGGCCGAGCTGGTGGCGCTGGTGCGGCGCGAGGGCGACCGCATCAACCTGGCCAATGCCGGCGTCGGCGCCGCCAGCCACCTCTGCGGCATCCTGTTCCAGTCGGCGCTGAACCTGCCGCTGACCACCGTGCCCTATCGCGGCACGGGGCCGGCGATGAACGACCTGGTGGGCGGCACGGTGGACCTGATGTGCGACCAGACCACCAACACGACGGAGCAGATCCGCGCCGGCACCATCAAGGCCTTCGCCACCACCACCAGCACCCGCGTCCCCTCCCTGCCCGACATCCCGACGGCGCGCGAGGCGGGCATGCCCAACTTCGAGGTGAGCGTGTGGCACGGCCTCTACGCCCCCCGCGGCACGCCGGCGGAGATCGTGAACCGCCTTTCGGCCGCGCTGCAGGTGGCGCTGCGCAACGAGGCGCTGGTGCGCCGCTTCGCCGACCTGGGCACCGAGCCGGTGCCGCAGGAGAAGGCGACGCCCGCCGCCCACCGCGCCTTCTGGCAGGCGGATGTGGCGCGCTGGCGGCCGATCATCCAGGCCGCGGGCCAGTTCGCCGATTGATGCGGCTTCCGCCCGCCCGCCCCCTTGCGGGCGGGCGGGCGGCTGAATATGTCGCAGGGCAGTTTCGACCCCCATCCGCGAGGGGCGGGACGCGGTGCCTCACGAGGGCCGCCTCCCACGCCGCCGCACAAGGAGAAGACGGATGAGCAAAGTCATCGGCATTGACCTCGGCACGACCAATTCCTGCGTCGCCATCATGGAAGGCGGCGAGGTGAAGGTGCTGGAGAACGCGGAGGGCGCGCGCACCACCCCCTCCATGGTCGCCTTCAGCAAGACCGGCGAGCGGCTGGTGGGGCAGAGCGCCAAGCGCCAGGCCGTCACCAACCCCACCAACACCCTGTATGCCGTCAAGCGCCTGATCGGCCGCAAGTTCGACGACGCGATGGTGCAGAAGGAGAAGGGCCTGGCCCCCTTCGCCATCGCCCGCGCCGACAATGGCGACGCCTGGGTGGAGGTGGACGGCAAGAAGTACGCGCCGCAGCAGATCAGCGCCAACATCCTCACCAAGATGAAGGACACGGCCGAGGCGTACCTGGGCGAGAAGGTGACGCAGGCCGTCATCACCGTGCCGGCCTACTTCAACGACGCCCAGCGCCAGGCGACCAAGGAGGCCGGCGCCATCGCGGGGCTGGAAGTCCTGCGCATCATCAACGAGCCCACGGCCGCCGCGCTCGCCTATGGCATGGACAAGAAGGCCACCGGCACCATCGCGGTCTACGACCTCGGCGGCGGCACCTTCGACGTATCCATCCTGGAGATCGGCGACGGCGTCTTCGAGGTGAAGAGCACCAACGGCGACACCTTCCTGGGCGGCGAGGATTTCGACCAGCGCGTCATTGACTACCTGGCCGACGAGTTCAAGCGCGAGAACGGCATTGACCTGCGCGGCGACAAGCTGGCGCTCCAGCGCCTGAAGGAAGCCGGCGAGAAGGCGAAGATCGAGCTGTCGTCGAGCAAGCAGACCGAGATCAACCTGCCCTTCATCACCGCCGACGCCTCCGGGCCGAAGCACCTGGTGATGCAGCTGACGCGCGCCAAGCTGGAAGCCCTGGTGGACGACCTGGTGCAGCGCACGCTGGAGCCCTGCCGCCAGGCGCTGAAGGATGCCGGCCTCGCCGCGGGCGAGATTGACGAGGTGATCCTGGTCGGCGGCATGACCCGCATGCCCAAGGTGGTGGAGACGGTGAAGGGCTTCTTCGGCAAGGAGCCGGCCCGCAACGTCAACCCCGACGAGGTGGTCGCCATCGGCGCCGCCATCCAGGGCGGCGTGCTGAAGGGCGACGTCAAGGACGTGCTGCTGCTGGACGTGACGCCGCTGTCGCTCGGCATCGAGACGCTGGGCGGGGTGTTCACGCGCCTGATTGACCGCAACACCACCATCCCCACCAAGAAGTCGCAGACCTTCAGCACCGCGGACGACAACCAGACGGCCGTGACCATCAAGGTGTTCCAGGGCGAGCGCGAGATGGCGGCGGACAACAAGCTGCTGGGCAATTTCGACCTCACCGGCATCCCCGGCGCGCCGCGTGGCGTGCCGCAGATCGAGGTGACCTTCGACATTGACGCCAACGGCATCGTGTCGGTGTCCGCCAAGGACAAGGCGACGGGCAAGGAGCAGCAGATCCGCATCCAGGCCAAATCCGGCCTGAGCGACGCCGACATCGAGAAGATGGTGCGCGACGCCGAGGCGAATGCGGAGGCCGACAAGAAGCGGCGCGAGGCGGTGGAGGCCCGCAATGGCCTCGACGCCCTGGTGCACGCGACCGAGAAGACCATCCGCGACAACGCCGAGAAGGTGCCGGGCCCGGAGAAGGAGGCCGCCGAGGCCGCCATCGCCCAGGCCCGCGCGGCGATGGAGGGCGGCGAGGCCGACGCCATCAACGCGGCGGCCGAGGCGCTCTCCCAGGCGTCCATGAAGCTGGGCGAGGCGATGTACAAGGCGGAGCAGGCCAGCCAGCAGGCGAACCCGCAGCCAGATGCCGCCCCGAATGGCGAGAAGGTGGTGGACGCCGACTTCGAGGAAGTGGACCCGAAGAAGCAGAAGAAGTCGTGACGGCGGGCGACCGCACCACCCTTCGGGCGCCCGGTTCAGCGATGAACCGGGCGTCGCTTCGTTCAGGCTGAGGATCCAGGCCCATGGCCAAGCGTGACTATTACGAGGTGCTGGGCGTCGCCCGCGACGCCTCGGAGGACGACCTCAAGAAGGCCTACCGCAAGCTGGCGATGAAGTGGCACCCGGACCGCAACGCCGGCAACGCCGAGGCCGAAGGCAGGTTCAAGGAGGTCAACGAGGCCTACGACACGCTGAAGGACGCCGAGAAGCGCGCCGCCTATGACCGCTACGGCCATGCCGCCTTCGAGGGCGGCGGGCCGGGCGCGGGCGGCGGCGGGTTCCAGGGCGGCTTCGGCGGCGGCGGCTTCGAGGACATCTTCGAGGAGATGTTCGGCCGCTTCGGCGGCAGGCAGGGCGGCGGAGCAAGCCGCGCCAGCGCCGGCCGCGGCGCCGATTTGCGCCAGGAGGTGCAGATCACCCTGGAGGAGGCCTTCGCCGGGGTGAAGAAGACCGTGCGCGTGCCCAGCAGCGTGGCCTGCGAGGCATGCTCGGGCTCGGGCGCCGAGGGCGGCTCGGCCAATGTCCAGCAATGCGGCACCTGCCGCGGCGCGGGCAAGGTGCGCGCCCAGCAGGGCTTCTTCCTGATCGAGCGCACCTGCCCCACCTGCTCGGGCACCGGGCGGACCATCAAGAATCCCTGCAAGATCTGCCAGGGCGCGGGCCGGGTGCAGCGGGACCGCACGCTCTCCGTCGCCATCCCGGCCGGGGTGGAGGACGGCACGCGCATCCGCCTCTCGGGCGAGGGCGAGGCCGGGCTGCGCGGCGCGCCGGCCGGCGACCTCTATGTTGACGTGGGCATCGCCCCGCACCCGATCTTCACGCGCGAGGGGCCGAACGTGATGGTGCGCGTGCCCATCCGCATGGCCCAGGCGGCGCTCGGCGCCACGGTGGAGGTGCCTTCCATCGAGGGCGGGCGCTCGGCGGTGAAGATTCCCGCCGGCACCCAGACGGGCGACAATTTCCGCCTGCGCGGCAAGGGTTTTTCGGTCCTGCGCTCCGCCGCGCGCGGGGACATGTACGTGCTGGTGGCGGTGGAGACCCCGCAGAGCCTGACCCCGCGCCAGCGCGAGCTGCTGGAGCAGTTCGAGGCGGAAAGCGCCAAGGGCGACGCCTCCTCGCCCGAGAGCGAGGGGTTCTTCGCCAAGGTGCGGGACTTCTGGAAGGGGTGAATCAGGCGGGGGACGGGCCCCAGTAGCGCTCCGCCCCGGACCACGGGTCGGCCGCCCCGGCGTCGTGGGAGGGGGCGGCCTCCAGCCGGTCCAGCGTCAGGTTGGGCAGCACGAAGCCGCCCAGCCGCCGGCTGTAGGTGAGCACCTGCCACGGAACGGCGACATGGCGCGCGCCCATCCCGAGGAAGCCGCCGAATTCCAGCACGGCATAGGCCACCTGCCCGGTCGCCTTCGCGATCATCACGTCCTCGACCCTGCCGATCTGCACGTCGTCGGGGCCGAAGACCGCGGTGCCGGCCACCTTGCCGGCGGCGATCAGCCGGCCGGCGGTGCCTTCCGTCAGGTCCTCGCTGGTCGGGGAAACGGGCGTGCTCATGCCCGGCGCAACGGCGCGCCCTGGCGCCGGTTGCGCGGCGGTGGCACACCGTCGCGGCAGCATCACGGAGGGCGCGGCATGAGGATCGGCATCGCGGGCATCGGCGGGCGCATGGGCGTGCTGCTGGCCGAGGAGGTGGCCAAGGCCGGCGCGACGCTGGCCGGCGGCACGAAGCGCGGCGACGACCCGCGCGCGCTCTTCGCCGCGGCCGATGCGGTGATTGACTTCACCCATGCCTCCACCGCCGCCCGGCATGCCGCGCTGGCGGCGGAGGCGGGCGTGCCGCTGGTGCTCGGCTCCTCCGGCCTGGATGCCGCGCAGGAGGCGGCGGTGGCCGAGGCCGCGCGGCGCGTGCCCATCTGCTACGCCGCCAACTTCGCCACCGGGGTGAACCTGGTGCTGGCCATCGCCGAGCGCCTGGCCGCCGCCCTGCCGGCGGATGCCTATGATGCCGAGATCGTGGAGATGCACCACCGGCAGAAGGTGGACGCGCCCTCGGGCACCGCCATCGCGCTGGGGCGCGCGGTGGCGAAGGGCCGCGGCACCACGCTGGAGGAGGCGGGCACCGAATCCGGCCGCGACGGCCACACCGGCGCGCGGCGCCCCGGCGCCATCGGCTTCGCCGCGCTGCGCGGCGGCCAGGTGGTGGGCGAGCACACGCTGCTCTTCGCCGCCGCCTCCGAGCACATCGCCCTCACCCACCGCTCCTTCGACCGCCGCGCCTATGCCACCGGGGCCGTGCGCGCGGCGCTGTGGCTGCGCGGGCGGGAGCCGGCGCTGTATGGCATGGCGCAGGTGCTGGGCCTGTGAGGATCATCGCCGCCGAGCCGCGCCACCGCGCCGGCTGGGACCGCCTCTATGCCGGCTACGCCGCCTTCTACAAGGTCGAGCAGACGCCGGCCATGCGCGACACGGTCTGGGGCTGGATCATGGACCCCACGCATGAGGTCAAGGCCCTGGTGGCGGAGGACGATTCCGGCCAGCCCATCGGCCTGGCGCATTACCGCCCCTTCGCGCGGCCGCTGCGCGCCGCCCATGGCGGCTTCCTGGACGACCTCTTCGTGGACCCCGCGCGGCGCGGCGGGCGGGTGGCGGATGCGCTGATCCTGGCCCTGGCGGAGATCGGCCGGGAAAAGGGCTGGAGCGTCATCCGCTGGATCACCGCCGATGACAACTACCGCGGCCGCGCCGTCTATGACCGCGTGGCCATGCGCACCGGCTGGATCACCTACGACGTCACCCTCTGAGGCGGGCGTTCCAGCACCATGCGGATTTCCGTGGTGGGCGTGCCCCATTGGCTGGCGGTCAGCCGCTCCGCCTCGCGGAAGCCGGCGGCGGCGTAGAGGCGCGCGGCCTCCCCCAGCCCGTCAAGCGTCCAGAGATAGATGCGCTGCTGGCCGCGGTGGCAGGCATGCAGGATGGCCTCGTGCAGCCAGCGCCGGGCGATGCCCCGGCCACGCAGCGACGCATCGAGGATGACCCAGCGCAGGTGGGACACGCCCTGCCCTTCCTCCTCCAGCGCCAGGGAACCCAGCGCGCGGCCATTGGCGGAAACGGCGCGGAAGAAGCCCTGCCCGCCTTCCAGGAACGCGCCCAGCTCACGCGCCACCTTGCTCTCGAAGGCAGGGCCGAAGCCGTGGCTGGCGGCGTAGTGCCGGGCATGCAGCGCCGCGATGTCCCCCACCACGCCAGGGAACCAGCCCTCATGGAAGGTCAGTTCCATCGCAGCGGCAGCTCCCCGGCGAGGGCGGGATCGGCGATGGCGGCGGGCGGGCCGCTGGCGACGAGGCGCGGCTCGGCCAATCGCGTGTCCAGCACCACCCAATGGTCGGCCAGGGCGGCATAGGCGGGGAAGTTCGCCACGGCGCGGGCGAAGCGGCGGCGGGCATCGGCCTCGGCCACGTCATGCCCGCCGGCGGCGACGCGGGCGCGGATGCGCGCCAGCGCGGCCTCCACCGTGGGCAGCAGGCAGAAGACCAGCCGCACGCCCATGCCGGCGGCGCGCGCGGCGGCGATGCTGCGGCGGTGGGTGTGGCCGGCCAGGGTGGTTTCCACCGCCGCGCTGCGGCGGGCGGCGATGGCGGCGTGCAGGCGCTCCAGGCCGATGCGCCCGGCGGCGCGCGCGGTCTCGGCGTCCGGCGTCGGCTCCAGCGGCGACAGGCCGCGGCCGATCTCGTCCAGGTTCACGAAGGCGGTGCCGCCGGTCAGGCTGCGCAGGAAGCGCCGCGCATAGGTGGTCTTGCCGACGCCGTTCGGCCCCGCGATGAGCCAGAGCGTGCTGGGCGGCCGATCCAGCCCCTCCGGCTTCGCCTGCGGGCCATCGGGCGCCGCGCTCACCGCTCCGCGCCCAGCTCCTGGCGGAAGGCGTCCAGCAGCTTCAGCGTGCCGTCGCGCTGCACCAGGTGCCAGAAGGTCCAGCCGTTGCAGGAGGGCGCCTCCTGCACCGCCGCGCCCACGGCGTGGATGGAGCCGCGCGCCTTGCCGCAGATGATGCTGCCATCGGGCAGCACGGTGGCGGTCCATCGGCGGTGGCGGTCCGCCAGCGCCTCGCCGGGCGCGACCAGGCCGCGCTCCACCAGGGTGCCGAAGGGGATGCGCGGCTGCTCGCGCCTGCTGGGCGTGGGGGCCACCATCTCGTCGCTCAGCGCCTCCACCGCCGCGATGCGCGCCAGCGCGGCGGCGGCATAGCCCGGGTCGCGCTCGATGCCCACGAAGCGGCGGCCCAGGCGCTTGGCGACCGCGGCCGTGGTGCCGCTGCCCAGGAAGGGGTCCAGCACCACGTCGCCCGGCTTCGTGCAGCTCAGGATCACGCGGTGGAGCAGCGCCTCGGGCTTCTGGGTGGGATGCACCTTGTTGCCGGCCTCGTCGCGCAGGCGCTCATGGCCCGTGCAGAGCGGGATGTGCCAGTCCGAGCGCATCTGCACGTCGTCGTTCAGCTGCTTCATGGCGGCGTAGTTGAAGCGGTACTTCGAGGCCTCGCCATGCGCGGCCCAGATCAGCGTCTCATGCGCGTTGGTGAAGCGCCGGCCGCGGAAGTTGGGCATCGGGTTGGCCTTGCGCCAGATGACGTCGTTCAGGATCCAGAAGCCGAGATCCTGGAGCGCCGTGCCGAGGCGGAACACGTTGTGGTAGGAGCCGATGACCCAGAGCGTGCCGTCCTTGCGCAGCACGCGGCGGCATTCGCCCAGCCATTCGCGGGTGAAGGCGTCATAGGTGGCGAAGTCGGCGAAGCGGTCCCATGCGTCGTCCACCGCGTCCACGCGCGAATGGTCGGGGCGGTGCAGCTCGCCCCTCAGTTGCAGGTTGTAGGGGGGGTCGGCGAAGACGGCATGGACCGAGGCCGGCGGCAGGGCGCGCAGCGTCTCGATGCAGTCGCCCACCAGCACCCTGTCCAGCGGCAAGTCCAGCCCTGCGCCCAAAACCCCTACCCCATCCCCGAGTCGCGGCCCGACAATGACGATGCCGCCGTTGCCGCGTCAACCGGGCCGAAGCCGCGCCGGTGGTGCGGAGTCGCGCCCAAGGCGGCCAGCGCGGCGCGGTGCGCGGCGGTGGGATAGCCCTGGTGGCGCGCGAAGCCGTAGCCGGGGTGGCGCAGGTGCAGCCGCGCCATCGCGTGGTCCCGCACCGTCTTGGCCAGGATGGAGGCGGCGGCGATGGAGAGGCTGCGCGCATCCCCCTTCACCACGCAGCGCACAGGGCATGGCAGGGCGGGCGGCTGGTTGCCGTCCACCAGGGCGAGGTCCGGCGGCACGCCCAGGCGCAGCACGGCGCGGCGCATGGCCAGATGCGTGGCGCGAAGGATGTTCAGCGCGCCGATCTCCCGCGCGCTGGCCCCCGCCACCGCCCAGCGCAGGCCGGGGGCGGCGCGGATGGCATGCGCGGCGGCCGCGCGGCGGGCGGCGGACAGCGCCTTGCTGTCATCCAGCAGCGCCGCCAGTTCAGGCGCGGGCGGGGCCAGGAACACCACGGCGGCGGCCAGCACCGGCCCGGCCAGCGGGCCGCGCCCGGCCTCGTCCACCCCGGCGACCAGCCCGCCGGCCTCGGCCTCCAGGGAGAAATCGGGCATGCGCGCCGGTTACAGCAGGCTGGGCTGGCGATCCATGGCGCGGCGGTCGAAATGCTGCGTGGACAAGGGCGCGTGGTCCTCGCGCGGGGGCAGGCCCAGGCGGCGGCAGGCCAGCAGGAAGCGTTGGCGCAGCAGGCCGGCCCATGGGCCGCTGCCGGTCTGCCGCTGGCCGAAGCGCGCGTCGTACAGGGCGCCGCCGCGCGTTTCCCGCACCAGGGCCAGCACGCGGGCGGCGCGCTGCGGGTAGTGCCGGTGCAGCCATTCCGTCACCAGCCCGCGCAGCTCATGCGGCAGGCGCAGCAGCACGTAGCCGGCGGAGGACGCGCCGTGGCGCCTGGCGGCATCGAGGATGCGCTCGAGCTCGGCGTCGTTCAGGCCGGGGATCATCGGCGCGGCCAGAACCGCCACCGGCACGCCGGCCTCCCGCAGCGCCGCCATGGCGTGCAGACGGCGCATCGGCGTGGCGGCGCGCGGCTCCATGGCGCGGGCCAACCTGGCGTCCAGCGTCGTCACCGACATGTACACCCGCACCATGTTGCGCGCCGCCATCCGCCCCAGGATGTCGAGGTCCGCCAGCACGCCGGCACCCTTGGTGACGATGCTGACGGGGTGGCCGAAGCGCTCCAGCACCTCCAGCAGCTGCCGCGTCAGCCGCAGCTTGCGCTCGATGGGCTGGTAGGGGTCGGTGTTGGCGCCCAGCGTCACCGTGCGCGGCACGTAGCCGGGCTTCGCCAGCTCCCGCTCCAGGATGGCCGGCATGTCGGGCTTGAACAGCAGCTTCGCCTCGAAATCCAGCCCGGGCGAGAAGCCCAGATAGGCGTGGGACGGCCGGGCGAAGCAATAGACGCAGCCATGCTCGCAGCCGCGATAGGGGTTCAGCGAACGGTCGAAGCCCAGGTCCGGGCTGTCGTTGAAGGTGAGCGCGCTGCGCGACGCCTCGCGGATCAGCTCGGTGCGCAGCGGCGGCAGCGCCTCCAGCCAGGTGCCCCAGCCATCGTCGAAGGCCTCCGCCGAGGCGGCCTCGAAGCGGTTGGCGGGGTTGGACAGGGCACCGCGGCCATGGTCCGCGCGCGGGGGCAGGCTTCCATCCGGCATCGCATGTTCACCGAAAGTTCCATGCCACCCTGGCGCCAGATGTTCCTTCCATCAAGAACAAAATGCGAAAATCAGGGCAGGACCTTGCCCGGGTTCATCATCCCCGCCGGGTCCAGGGTGCGCTTGATCGCCTGCATCAGGGCCAGCGCCACCGGGTCCTTCAGCGCCGCCATCGCCCCGCGCTTGCTCACGCCGATGCCGTGCTCGGCGCTGAAGGAGCCGCCGAGTTCCACGGCGATCTCGCCGATGCGGTCCTCGAAGCCTTCGCCGCGCGCCGCCCAGTCCGCATGGGTGGTGCCCGGCGGCGCCTGGAGGCTGAGGTGGATGTTGCCGTCGCCCATGTGGCCCAGCGCCACCATCCGCCCCTCCGGCCATCGCGCCGCGATCAGCGCGGCGGCCTGGTCCAGGAAAGCGGGGATGGCGCTGACCGGCACGGCGGTGTCCGTCGGCAGGCCCGGCGCCTCCATGCGCGAGCAGGTGGGGAAGGTCTCGCGGATGTCCCACAGGTTGCGGCGCTGCGCCTCGCTCTCGCAGATCACCACGTCCTCGGCCTCGCCATCCTCCAGCGCCGCCATCAGCGCGGCTTCGAGCGCGGCGCGCACCGGCAGGGCGGCGTGGGTGGCGCCGGCCTCCACCAGGCAGTACCAGGGCGTCGAAAGCTCCATCGGCTGGCGGATGTTCTGGCCGTGCCGCAACGTGATCTCGATGCATTCGCGGCCGATCAGCTCGAAGGCCACCAGCTCGGCGCCGCTCGCCTGGCAGCGGGCCAGCAGGCGCAGCGCCTCATGCGGCGTGCGCACCGCCACCAGCGCCGTCTCCCGCACCAGCAGCGGCGGGAAGAGCTTGAGCGAGGCGGCGGTGATGACGCCCAGCGTCCCCTCCGCGCCCATGAACAGGTGGCGCAGGGCGTAGCCGCTGTTGTCCTTGCGCACGCGCCGCAGGTCGTCCAGCACGCGGCCATCCGGGAGGACGACCTCCAGCCCGAGGACGAGGTCGCGCGCATTGCCGTAGCGCAGGGTGCGGATGCCGCCAGCATTGGTGGACAGCGCGCCGCCGATCATGGCGCTGCCCTGCGCGCCGAAATGCAGCGGGAAGAAGCGCCCGGCCGCCGTCGCGGCGTCCTGCACCGCCTCCACCGTGCAGCCGGCCTCCGCCACCAGGGAATTGTCCAGCGCGTCCACCGCGCGCAGCCGGTTCATCCGCTCCAGCGACAGCACCACGGAGGGCGGGCCATCGGCCGCCGGCACCACGGCGCCGCAGAGCGAGGTGCGCCCGCCCGCCGGCACCACCGCCAGGCCGAGTTCGGCGCAGCGCCGCAGCGCCTCCGCCACGCCGGCCGTGTCGGCAGGCCGCAGCACGGCGACGGGCGTGCCGCGATACACGCCGCGCCAGTCCACGGCATAGGGGGCGATGTCGGCCTCCGCGCGCAGGCAGGCGGCGGGGCCGAGGGTGTCGGCGAGGGCATCGAGCGGTGGCATGGCGCGCATGGCACGGCTGGACGCGCCCGGCGTCAAGCCGCAGCATCGGCGCAAGGGAACGGGAGGCATGCCATGGCGGAATGGGACGTGATCGTGGTCGGCAGCGGCTCGGCGGGCTCGGCCGTCGCCGGGCGGCTGAGCGAGGACCCGGGCACGCGCGTGCTGGTGCTGGAGGCCGGCGCGCGCGACCGCAACCCGTGGCTGCACGTGCCCATCGGCTATGCGAAGACCATGTACCACCCCACCCTCTCCTGGAACTACGGCACCGAGCCGGAGGCGGCGCTGGGTGGCCGTTCCGTGCCCTGGCCGCGCGGGCGGGTGCTGGGCGGCAGCAGCGCCATCAACGGCCTCATCTACATCCGCGGCCAGCAGGAGGATTACGACACCTGGCGGCAGATGGGCTGCACCGGCTGGGGCTTCGCCGATTGCCTGCCCTTCTTCCGCAAGGCCGAGCGCAACGAGCGCGGCCCGGACGCGCTGCATGGCGGCGACGGCCCGCTGAGCGTCAGCGACCTGCGCGACCGCAACCCGCTGTCCGTCGCCTTCCTGGAAGCGGCGCAGGAGCTCGGCCTGCCGATGAACCCGGACTTCAACGGCCCCGTGCAGGAAGGCGCGGGCTGGTACCAGGTGACGGTGCGCAACGGCGTGCGCTGCTCCGCCGCCACCGCCTACCTCAAGCCCGCGCTGAAGCGGCCGAACCTGCGGCTGGAGACGGATGCCCACGCCACGCGCGTGGTGATGGAGGGCGGCCGCGCCGTCGGCGTGGAATGGCGCCGCGGCGGCGAGGTGCGCGTGGCCCGCGGGCGGGAGATCGTGCTGGCCGGCGGCGCCATCAACTCGCCGCAGCTGCTGATGCTGAGCGGCATCGGTCCGGCGGCGCAGCTTGCCGAACACGGCATCGCCGTGCAGCGGGACCTGCCGGCGGTGGGCCAGCACCTGCAGGACCACTTCCAGGCGCGGCTGATGTTCCGCGCCTCCCAGCGCGTCAGCGTGAACGAGGTGGTCAATTCCCTCTGGGGCATGGCGCGGATGGGCGCGCAATACGCGCTGACGCGCGGCGGGCCGCTGTCCTTCGCCGCCGGCACCTCCGGCCTTTTCGCCCGCGTGCTGCCGCAGAGCGCCACGCCGGACGTGCAGTTCCACTTCATCCCCTGGAGCGCAGACAGCGTGAAGGAAGGGCTGCACCGCTTCCCCGGCTTCACCATGAGCATCTGCCAGCTGCGCCCGGAAAGCCGCGGCGCCATCACGCTCGCCTCCGCGGACCCCATGGCCAAGGCGCGCATCCACGCCAACTACCTGGCCACCGAGACCGACCGGCGCTGCATGGTCGAGGGCCTCAAGCTCGGCCAGCGCCTGGCGCGCACGCGGGCGATGCAGCCCTTCATCGCCGCGCCGCATGGGCTGGACAGCCTGGACACGCCCGATGGCGCGCTGCTGGACTACATCCGCGCCACCGGCGGCACGATCTACCACCCCACCTCCACCTGCCGCATGGGCGCGGACGAGGGGAGCGTGGTGGACCTGCAATTGCGGGTGCGCGGGGTTGAGGGGCTGCGGGTGGCGGATTGCTCCATCATGCCCACGGTGGTGTCGGGCAACACCAATGCGGGCGCAATCATGATCGGCGAGCGCTGCGCCGCCTTCCTGCGCGCGGCGTAACTTCCGGCTCGGCCTGGGCGAAGACCGCATGAGATGCCCGATGCCGCCATGGCCCTGCCGCTGGCCCCGCCCCGCGCCGTCCCGGTGAGGGATGCGCGCGACCAGCGGCTGGGCGCCTTGATGGAGGCCGCCCAGGCCGGCGACGCCGCCGCCTATGCGGCCCTGCTGCGCGACTGCCTGCCCACCTTGCGCGCCCTGTGCCGCACCCGCCTGCGCGAGCCGGCGGAGGTGGAGGATGCGGTGGGCGATGCGCTGCTGACGCTGCACCGCGTGCGCCACACCTATGACCCCGCGCGCCCCTTCGGCCCCTGGCTGGCCGCCATCGCGCTGCGCC
>JBEQBS010000030.1:0-16462 GCA_041639675.1 Rubritepida sp.
CCCACCCCGCCGCCCTCGCAGCCGAAGGCTTCGCCCTGCGGCGTCACCACCGCGCTGTCCCGGCCCTTCACCACCACCACCGCCTGGAAGCGCCGCGCCGCCTCGCGCCCCGCCGCCAGCGGGTCCGCCTCCACCGCCTCGCGCGGCGTGTCCAGCATCTGTGCCATCTCGCCGGCATGGGGCGTCAGCACCATGCGGCCGGCGTGGCGGCCGGCGCTGTCGGGCTCCAGCCCGCAGATCGCCGCGGCGTCCAGCAGGAAGGCCACGGGGCTGCGCACGGCGCGCAGCATGGCCCGCGCCAGCCCGCCTTCCGGCGTCTCAGCCAGGCCGACCACCCGCGCCTCCGGCAGAAGCAGCGCCATGCCGGGCGCGATGGATGCCACCGTGGCCACCTGGAGCTTGCCGGCGCCCGCTCGCATCGCCGCCTCGGCGGCCAGCAGCACGCCGCCGGGCACCTCGCGCGAGCCGCCGGCCACCAGCACCCGGCCGCGCGAATCCTTGTCCGTCGCCGCGTCGAAGGCGGGCAGGGGGTGGGCGCGCAGCCATTCCTCCGTGACGGGGGTCATCGCGCGCCCGTCACCCGCTCGGGCTCCGCCGTCACCGGCGTGCCCTCGGCGCGCAGTGGCGCCACCCAGTTGGCGCGGTGCAGCGCCAGCGCGCCATGGGGGCCGGCGGCGGGGTCCAGCCGGTATTCCGTCACGCCGCAATTGGGCACGTCGCCCGCCGCATCCACCGCCAGCACCTGCGCCTCGTCCATGCGCTCCAGCAGGTAGCGCAGGCACAGCACCACCACCTGGTGCGCCACCACCAGCACGCGCTGCCCGGCATGGTGCAGCACGATGGTATCCAGCGCCGAGCGCAGCCGCAGGATCACGTCGCACCAGGATTCGCCGCCGGGCGGGCGGTGGTAGAACTTGCCCAGGATGCCGCGCAGCGCTGCCTGGTCGGGATGCAGGGCCTGGATGCCGGCGCGCGTCAGCCGGTCCAGCACGCCGAACTCCTTTTCCCGCAGCCGCTCATCCAGGCAGATGGCGGTGTCCAGCCCCGCGGCCTCGCGGATGATCTCCGCCGTGCGCCGCGCCCGCAGGTAGGGCGAGCACAGAATCACCTCCGGCCGGCCGGCGCGGAACCAGTGGCCCAGCGATTCCGCCTGCCGCTCGCCCAGCGGGGAGAGCGGCACGTCCACGTCGCGCCCGCCGGTCTCGATCAGGTGCGCGCCGGCGGCGTCCGCGGCCTCGCGCGCGACGTTGCCCAGGCTCTCGCCGTGCCGGACCACCCAGAGCCGCTCGGGCCAGCGCTGTGCCATTCCCACCTTCCCATGACGCGCAACGCCAACGCGCGCGCCGTGCCCCGCGTTGCCCCGCCGACCCCCTGCGGAGCCACCCCCGATGCCCGACGACCTCGCCCCCCGGCCGCCCGGCCTGCTGACCGTCCCGCTGACGGTGAACGGCGCGCCGCGCCAGCTGCACATCGCCCCCTGGACCACCCTGCTGGACGCGCTGCGCGACGGGCTGGGCCTCACCGGCTCGAAGAAAGGGTGCGACCACGGGCAATGCGGCGCCTGCACGGTGATCCTGGACGGCAAGCGGGTGAATGCCTGCCTGGTGCTGGCCGCCAGCAAGGAGGGCAGCGAGGTCCGCACCGTCGAGGGGCTGGCATCCGCCGACGGCACGCTGCACCCCTTGCAGCAGGCCTTCATCACCCATGACGCCTTCCAGTGCGGGTTCTGCACGCCCGGCCAGCTCTGCTCCGGCGTCGCGCTGCTGGAGGAGGGGCACGCGGGCAGCGAGGCCGAGATCCGCGAATGGATGAGCGGCAACATCTGCCGCTGCGGCGCCTATCCGAACATCGTGGACGCCATCCGGGAGGTGGCGTCCCGATGAGGCCCTTCACCTTCTCCCGCCCCGAGGCGCCGGCGCTGGCCATCGCCGCCAAGACGGCGCAGGCGCGCTTCCTGGCCGGCGGCACCAACCTGGTGGACCTGATGAAGTACGATGTCGAGCGGCCGCCCGCGCTGCTCGACCTCGGCCGCATCGAGGCCCTGCGCGGGATCGCGGAAGGCGGCGGCACGCTGCGGATCGGCGCGCTGGCCACCAATGCCGACACGGCGGCGCATCCGCTGGTGCGCCGCCACGCGCCGCTGCTGGCCGATGCCATCCTGGCCGGCGCCACGCCGCAGCTGCGCAACATGGCGACGATGGGCGGCAACCTGCTGCAACGCACCCGCTGCCACTATTTCTATGACCGCCAGACCCCCTGCAACAAGCGCGAGCCCGGCACCGGCTGCCCGGCCATCGGCGGGGTGAACCGCATCCACGCCATCCTCGGCGCCTCCCCCTCCTGCATCGCCACCCACCCCTCCGACATGTGCGTGGCGCTGGCCGCGCTGGAGGCCGTGGTGGTGGTCCAGGGGCCGGAGGGCGAGCGCCGAATCCCCGTGGCCGACTTCCACCGCCTGCCGGGCGACGAGCCCTGGCGCGACACCACCCTGGGCGAGCGCGAGCTCATCACCGCCGTGGAGATCCCGGCCTGGGACACCGGCGATCACCGCACCTACCTGAAGCTGCGCGACCGCCTGTCCTACGCCTTCGCCCTCATCTCCGTGGCGGCGGCGGTGACGCTGGAGGGCGGGCGCATCGCCAAGGCGCGCCTCGCGCTGGGCGGCGTGGCGCACAAGCCCTGGCGGCTGGCGGAAGCCGAGGCGCTGCTGGAGGGCCGGGCGCCGGAGGACGCCGCCTTCGCCGCCGCGGCCGCGGCGCTGCTGGCGGGCGCGCAGGGCCAGGGCGGCAACGACTTCAAGATCGAGCTGGCGCGCCGCGCCATCCCCCGCGCGCTGCACCAGGCGGTGGCCGGCACGCCGCAATCCCATGTCGAGAAGGCGATCCGCTGATGCTGCACCAACCCGTCATCGGCACCCCGCGCGACCGCGTGGATGGCCGCGCCAAGGTGACCGGCGCCGCGCCCTACGTGGCGGATTTCGCGGCCCGTTCGCCCATCCTGCACGCGCACATGCTGGGCAGCCCGATCGCCCGTGGCCGCATCCGCGCCATCCGCACCGAAGCCGCGGAGGCGGTGCCCGGCGTGGTCGCGGTCTTCACGCATGAGAACCGTCCATCCGCCGCCTTCCGCGGCAGCGCCTACCAGGACCAGGTGGCGCCGCCCGGCCAGCCGCTGCGGCCCCTGCATGACGACCGCATCCTGCACAGCGGCCAGCCCATAGCCCTGGTGGTGGCGGAAACCTACGAGGCCGCGCGCTTCGCCGCCAACCTGATCGAGGTCTCCGTCGCCGAGGAGCCCTGCCACACCGACCTGGCCGCCCGGCTGGATGCGGCGCGGCACCCGTCGAAGAGGCGCTCCGGCATCCAGCCGCCGCCATCCCCCAAGGGCGATGCCGCGGCGGCGCTGGACGCGGCGCCGGTGCGGGTGCAGGGGCGCTACATCCACGGCGCCGAGCACCACAACGCCATGGAGCCGCACGCCACCACCGTCATCGTCGAGGAAGGCGGGCGGCTGCTGATCCACGACAAGATCCAGGGCGTCACCAACACGCAGGAATACGTGTGCAGCGTCTTCGGGCTGAAGAAGGACGACGTGCGCGTCGTCACGCCCTTCCTGGGCGGCGGCTTCGGCTCCGGGCTGCGGCCGCATCACCAGTGCTTCCTGGCGGTGATGGCGGCCCTCGCCCTGGGCCGCTCGGTGACGCTGGTGCTGTCGCGCGACCAGCAATGGTCCATCGGCCACCGGCCGGAAACGGTGCTGGACGTGGCCTTGGGCGCGAAGCCGGACGGCACGCTGCTGGCCATCCGGCAGGAGGCCATCGCCGCCACCTCCTCCTACGAGGAATACCAGGAAACGGTGGTGAACTGGGTGAACCTGCTCTACCCGGCGCCCCACGTGCTGCTGGACCACCGCCTGGTCCACCTGGACATCGAGACGCCGCTGGACATGCGCGCCCCCGGCGCCCCCACCGGCCTCTTCGCCGCCGAATCCGCGATGGACGAGCTGGCGGAAAAGCTGGGCATGGACCCGCTGGCCCTGCGCATCCGCAACCATGCCGACACCGATGAGAGCAGCGGCAAGCGGCACACCTCCAAGGAGCTGCTGGCGGCCTACCAGCTGGCCGCCGCACGCTTCGGCTGGGCCGGCCGCCCGCTGGCGCCGCGCGCCATGCGCCAGGGGCGGGAGCTGGTGGGCTGGGGCATGGCCACCGGCGCCTGGGAGGCGCAGATGCAGAAGCACCAGGCGCGCGTGCTGCTGGAGGCCGATGGGAGCGCCACGGTCGGCGTCGCCACCGGCGACCTGGGCACCGGCACCTACACCATCCTGGCGCAGATCGCCGCCGAGGAGCTGGGCCTGCCGATGGAGCGGGTGACGGTGCTGCTGGGCGATTCCTCGCTCCCCTATGCCCCGGTTTCCGGCGGCTCCTGGACCGCGGCTTCCGCCGGTTCCGCCGTGGCCGATGCCTGCGCCCGGCTGAAGGCGGAGCTGCTGCGCCTGGCCCAGGCCCAGGGCGAGATGCTGGGCGCCTCCCTGGAGGACATCCGCTTCGCCGGCGGCCGCATGGCGCGCTGGAGCGACGCCGGGCGCGCCCTGCCGCTGGGCGGCGTGCTGCGCGCCGCCGGCCGGGACCGGCTGGTGGCGGATGGCAAGGCCGGCCCGGACCAGTTGACGCAGCTGCGCCATTCCTCCCACGCCCATGCCGCCGCCTTCGCCGAGGTGCGGGTGGATGAGGAGTTGGGCCAGGTGCGCGTCACCCGCGTGGTGCAGGCGGTGGCGGCCGGGCGCATCCTCAACCCCAAGACCGCGCGCTCGCAGGTCATCGGCGGCACGGTCTGGGGCATCGGCATGGCGCTGCACGAGGAAAGCCAGGCCGACCACCGGCTGGGACGCTGGATGAACCACAACCTCGCGGAATACCATGTGCCCGCCAATGCGGATGTGGAGGGCATCGAGGTGATCTTCGTGGAGGAACGGGACCGGCTGACCAGCCCCATCGGGGTGAAGGGCCTGGGCGAGATCGGCATCTGCGGCACGCCGGCCGCCATCGGCAATGCCATCTGGCACGCCACCGGCCGCCGCATGCGGGAGCTGCCGATGACGGTGGAGCGCGTGCTGGGCCTGAAGGCGCCGCGCGCATGAGGGCCTGGCTGGCGGCCCTGCTGCTGGCGCCCCTGCCGGCGCTGGGGCAGGGGGCGCAATGCTGGATCCCCTATCCGGGCTTCGAGGAGAAGGTGCCGCACCTCGACCTCGACCGCTGCCCGGATGACGACCCGAAGCCGGAGGAAGGCTTCTGCCGCATCATGGTCCAGGGCAACGACATCTTCGTCTATGCCTTCCGCCATGACGCCCAGGCCGGCATGCCCTGCCTGGTGCGGGTGGACCGCATGCCCTTCAACGACTGGGTGCGCGCGCGCGGCGTGACCAACCCGGCGCGCTGACTGGACGCGCCACCCCCTGCGCGCGATGCTGCGCGCAGGAGGAACGCCGATGCTCGAGATCGAGACCACGGGAGATCTGGCCGCCTGGGTCGGCAAGCCCCTGGGCACCAGCGAATGGTTCACCGTGGACCAGGAGACCATCAACCTCTTCGCCGAGGCGACGGGCGACCACCAATGGATCCATGTGGACGTGGCGCGCGCGGCGAAGGAGATGCCCGGCGGCCGGACCATCGCGCACGGCTTCCTCACCCTCTCGCTGCTGCCACGTCTCGCGCCCTCGGTCTATCGGGTGGTGCGGCGCTCGCGCGCCATCAACTACGGCACCAACAAGGTGCGCTTCACGGCGATGGTGCCCGCGGGCTCGCGCGTGCGGCTGGCGATCACGTTGAAGGCGGTGGAGCCGATCCCTGGCGGCGTGCGCGTGGTGCTGGACAATGCGATGGAGCTGGAAGGCAGCCCGCGCCCCTGCCTGGTGGCGGAGACGCTTGCCAACATCTACGACTGACGGAAGCCGGCGGCCGGGTGCGGCGCTTCCAGCCGCGGCCCGGCGCCCAGCAGCTTCTCCCGCAGCGTGCCGGGGGCATGGGCGGTGCGGAAGGCGCCGCGCGATTGCAGCTCCGGCACCAGCAGCTCCACCGCATCCCTCCAGCATTCCGGCACCACGGTGCGCGACAGGTTGAAGCCATCCGCCCCCGTCTCGGCCAGGAAGGAGACCAGCGCATCCGCGACCTCGGAGGCGCTGCCGACCAGCGGCACCTGCCGGCTGCCCAGGATGAAGCGCTCCACCAGGCCGCGCTTCGTCAGCCTGCCGCCGCCGGCCGCGGTCATCGCCGCCACGTTGCTCTGGATGGCGTTGCCGGGGCCCTGGCTGATCGGCTCGTCCCAGTCGAAGCGGCTGAAATCAATGCCCAGCGAGGCCGCGGCATGGGCCAGCGCGCCGTCCGTGCTGGCGTGCGCCCGGTAATCCTCCAGCTTCTCGCGCGCCTCGGTGGCGGTGCGGCCGATCACCGGCGTGGCACCGACCAGCACGCGGATGCGCCGCGGCGCGGCGGCCGCGCGCAGCGCCGCCACCTGCTGCGCCACGGCGGGCGCAGGGCCACCATTCAGGAACACCACCTCCGCATGGCGCCCGGCAAAGGCCTGCCCCCGCGCGCTTGCCCCGGCCTGGTAGAGCACCGGCGTGCGCTGGGGCGAGGGCGCGCAGAGGTGGTGCGCCTCCAGCCGGAATTGCGGGCCGTCATGCCGCACCTTGCGCACCTTCGCCGGATCGGCGTAGCGGCCGGCCGCGCGGTCCGCCATCACCGCATCATCGGCCCAGCCGCCTTCCCACAGGGCATAGACGGCATCCATGTACTCGTCGGCCATGTCGTAGCGGTCGTCATGCGCCATCTGCCGGGCCAGCCCCATGGCGCGGGCCGCGCTGTCCAGGTAGCCGGTGACGATGTTCCAGCCGATGCGCCCTTCGGTCAGGTGGTCCAGCGTGCTCATCCGCCGGGCGAAAGGGAAGGGCGCCTCGTAGGACAGGTTGGCGGTGACGCCGAAGCCCAGCTGCGTGGTGGCCGCCGCCATGGCCGGCACCAGCAGCATGGGGTCCAGCAGCGGCACCTGCACGGCGTTGCGGATGGCGGCATCCGCGTTGCCGCCCAGCACGTCGTAGATGCCCAGCACGTCGGCCAGGAAGATGCCGTCGAACAGCCCCCGCTCCAGCAGCCGCGCCGTCTCCGTCCAGTATGACAGGCGGTGGTAGTCCACCGAGCGGTCGCGCGGGTGGGTCCACATCCCCTGCTGGATGTGGCCCACGCAGGCCATGTCGAAGGCATTCAGGATCATCGCGCCAGCTTGCGCAGCCCCCCTCACGCCCGCAAGCGGGCCCCTTCCTCACCCACCGCATAGACGCCGCGTTCGCCGGGAAGGGGCACCAGCCGCGTCGCCATGCCCATCGCCGTCTCCGCCGCGCCGAGGTAGAGCGCGCCATCCGGGTTCAGCCGCTCCGCCAGGGCGGCCAGCACCCGCGCCTTGGTCGGCACGTCGAAGTAGATCAGCACGTTGCGGCAGAAGATGACGTCGAAGCGGCCCATCGCCCGCAGGTCGCCCAGCAGGTTCAGCTTCTCGAAGCGGCAGCGCGCGGCCACCTCCGGCGTCACGCGCCAGCGCGTCTCCTCCTGGGTGAAGCGCTTCATCAGCGTGCGGATGGGCAGGCCGCGCTGCACCTCGAACTGGGTGAAGACGCCCGCGCGCGCGCGCTCCAGCACCGCGGTGGTGATGTCGGTGCCGATGATCTCCACCCGCCGCGCGGCCAGGCCGGCATCGGCCTCGCCCAGCTCGCTCACCAGGATGGAGATGGAATAGGCCTCCTGCCCCGTGGAGCAGGCGGCGGACCAGATGCGCAGCGCCTGGCCGGCCGGGCGCGCCCTGTGCAGCGCCGGCAGCAGCGCGCGCAGGTGCTCGAAGGGGCGGCCGTCGCGGAAGAAGCTGCTCTCGTTGGTTGTCAGCAGCTCCGTCATCTCCTGCGCCAGCGCCTCGCTGCCCGGGCGGGCCAGGCGCTGGGCCAGGGCGTCCAGCCCGGCCAGCTTCTCCCGCTTCAGCAGCGGCGCCAGCCGCGTGTCCAGCATGTAGCCCTGGTCGGCGTTGATGACGCCGCCTGAGCGCTGCTTCACGATGCCCACCAGGGCGTTGAAGGTGGCGGGGGTCATCGCGCCACCCCCAGCCGCTGGGCCAATGCCTCGCCCAGCGCATCGGGCGTGCCCTGCTCGCTCGCCAGCCCCGCGCGCGCCAGGGCGCCCGGCATGCCCCAGACGACGCTCGACGCCTCATCCTGCGCCCAGGCCGTGCCGCCGGCCTGCACCAGCGCCCGGCACCCCGCCAGCCCGTCCGAGCCCATGCCCGTCAGGATCACCGCCTGCACCCGGCCGCCGCAGGCCGCGGCCAGGGAGCGCAGGGTGGGGTCCACCGCCGGCCGGCAGAAATTCTCGGGCGGGGCATCGGACAATTCGGTCACCAGGCGGTCCCCTTCGGCGCGGATGAGCAGGTGGCGGTCGCCGGGCGCCAGCACGCCCATGCCGGGGCGCAGCACCTCGCCGCCCTTGGCCTCGGTGATGCGCGGGCCGCCCAGCGCGTCCAGGTGCTGGGCCAGCATGGCGGTGAAGCCGGGCGGCATGTGCTGCACGATCACCAGCGGCACGGCCAGGTTGCGCGGCAGGCGCTTCACCAGCGCCGCCAGCGCCTGCGGCCCGCCGGTGGAGGCGCCGATGCACAGCACCTTCGGCGCCGCGCCCAGGGGCGCGCGCGGGGCGATGCGCGGCGCGGCGGCGGGTGCCGCCTTCACCCGCGCCCAGCCCTTCACCTTCGCCAGCAGCTCGTTGCGGAAGCCGGGGTCGGAGACGCCGCCCTTCGCCGCCGCCGGCTTGGGCACGTAGTCCGAGGCGCCGGCGCGCATCGCCGCCATGGTGGCGGCCGCCCCCTTCTGCGTCAGCGCCGAGGCGACGATGACGATCGGCCGCGGCTCCCGCTTCAGGATCAGCGGCAGGGCGGTCATGCCGTCCATCACCGGCATCTCGAGGTCGAGCAGGACCACCTGGGCGCGCTGGGCCGCCGGCGTGCCCTCCAGGTTGCGCAGCGCCTCCTGCCCGTTGGCGACGCGCGCGACGACCTGGATGGAGGGGTCGCCCTCCAGCACGCGGGCCAGCAGGGCGCGCACGGTGGCGCTGTCGTCGCACAGCATCACCCGCAGCGGCGCGCTCATGCGAAGCCGACCTGCGCGAGCTTCTCCAGCAGGATCGCCTCGTCGAAGGGCTTCATCACGTATTCGTCGGCCCCGGCCTCCAGCCCTTCCAGGATCTTGTCCTGCGCGGCCTCGGTCGTGCACATCACCACGGTGGGCTGCGCCACCGGCCGCGCGCGCAGCGCCTTGAGGAAGCCGATGCCGTCCAGCACCGGCATGTTGCGGTCCAGCAGGACCAGGGCGGGCATGGCGCCCGCGCAGGCCTCCAGCGCCTTCTGGCCGTCCTCGGCCTCGCGCACCGCCCAGCCGTGCTTCTCCAGCATGCGGCGCGCCACCTTGCGCACCACGCCGCTGTCATCCACCACCAGCACCTCGCGCGCGCTCATTGGGCGATCACCAGCAGGCGCTCCACGTCCAGCAGCACCAGCAGGTCGTCGCCGAGGCGGTGCACGCCCAGGCTCACCTGCTTCCACGCCTCGTCCAGCGTCGGCGGGTTCGGGGCGCGCTCCTCGGCATCCAGCGACAGCACCTCCCCCACGCCATCGGCCAGCAGGGAGTACAGCTCGCCGCCCACCTCCACCACCACGCTCATGGCCGGTGTGCCGGCCTCGCGCGGGGGCAGGCCCAGGCGGGGGCGCAGGTCTATCGCCGTGACGATGCGCCCGCGCAGGTTCAGGCTGCCCGCCACCTCCGGCGGGGCCAGCGGGACGCGGGTGATGGATTGCAGCCCCAGCACGTCGCGCACCGACAGCACCGGCACGCCGCAGAGCTGCCCGCGCACCGTCAGCGTCAGCACCATCCGGGTGGCATCATCGGCCAACCCGGCCCCGGCCGGGGCGCCCGTGGCCCCCTGCATCGCCGTCTGCATCGCCATCCTCCTCCTCCCTCAGCCCGCCAGGGCCAGGCACTGACGCAGGCTGCCCAGCAGCGCGTCCTTGTCGAACTTGGCCACGTAGTCGCTGAAGCCGGATTCCCGCCCGCGCTCCACCTCGGCCGGGGAGGCGTTGCCCGAGAGCGCGATCATCGGCAGGGCGGCCCAGATGCCGCCCTCGCGCACCGCGCGGGCCAGGCCGTGCCCGTCCAGGCCGGGCATGTTGATGTCGCTCACGATCACGTCGAAGCGCTCGCCCGCCTCGCGCAGGCGCAGCGCGTCGCGCCCGTCGCCGACCGTCACCACCTCGAAGCCCGCCGCGGTGATGGCCGGCACGGCCAGCGAGCGGAAGAAGGCGCTGTCCTCCACCATCAGCACCCGCGGGCGCTGGGCCTGGGCCTGGGTGCCGAACCAGTCGGGCTGGGCTTGGCGCAGCCAGAAGGCGGTGTCGAGGATGTCCGTCACCTTGCCGGCCAGCACGGCGCTGCCCAGGAAGCCCGGGCGCTCGCCGGCCGCATCAATGGAGAGCGCCTCCTCCATCACGTCCAGGATCTCGTCCACCATCAGCCCCATGGCGCGCTCGTCGTCGCCGAAGACCAGCACGGGCTGGCGCTGCCCCTCGCCGCGCGGCAGGACGCCGGGCAGGGCGTGCAGCGGCATCAGCCGGCCGCGATACTGCGTCACCAGGCCATCGCCCGCCTGCTCGATGCGCTCCACCGGCAGGTCCTCCAGCCGGGCCACCAGGGCCAGCGGCACGGCGCGCGGCGCGCCATCGCCGGCCTTGAACAGCAGCATGGCGGTGCGCCTGCCGTCCCGCGCCACGGCCGCCGCCGCCGCGCCGGCCTCCGCCGCGCCCTCCACCCCCAGGCCGGAGGCGCGGGCGATCCCGCCGGGATCGAGGATCATGATGACCGAGCCGTCGCCCAGGATGGTGTTGCCGCTGAACATGGTGATGTGCCGCAGGATCGGCGCCACCGGCTTCACCACGATCTCCTCCGTGTCGAAGACGCGGTCCACCACGATGCCGAAAAGCTGGCTGCCCACCTGCGTCACCACCACGAAGCCCTGGGCGTCCTCGGCCGGCGGGCCGTCCTCCAGCCGCAGCAGGCGCTTGAGGGAGACCAGCGGCAGCAGCCGGTCCCGCAGGCGCAGGATGGCGGAATCCTTGATGCGCTCCACCCGCGGGCCCTGGCCCTCGCCCACCCGCACCAGCTCCAGCACGCCGGCCTGCGGGATGGCGAAGCGCTCGCCGCCGGCCTCGACGATCAGCGCGGCGGCGATGGCCAGGGTGAGGGGGATCTTGATGGTGAAGGTGGTGCCGCGCCCCTCCTTCGAGCGCAGGTCCACCAGCCCGCCGATGCGCTCGATGTTGGTCTTCACCACGTCCATGCCGACGCCGCGGCCCGACACGGAGGTGACTTCGGCCGCCGTGGAGAAGCCGGCGCGGAAGATGAAGCGGTGGATGTCGTGCTCGCCCATGCCGGCCAGCTCGGCCTCGCTCGCCAGGCCCTGGGCCAGCACCTTCTGGCGGATGCGGTCCGTGTTCAGGCCGCGCCCGTCATCGCCGATCTCCAGCACGATGTGCCCGCCCTCGTGGAAGGCGTTCAGCAGGATGCGCCCCGTCTCCCCCTTGCCGGCGGCGCGGCGCTGCTCGGGCGTTTCCAGCCCGTGGTCGGCGCTGTTGCGGACCATGTGGGTCAGCGGGTCCTTGATGAGCTCCAGCACCTGGCGGTCCAGCTCGGTCTCGGCGCCGCGCATCTCCAGCTCGATGCGCTTGCCCAGGTCGTTGGACAGGTCCCGCACGAGGCGCGGCAGCTTGCCCCAGGCATTGCCGATGGGCTGCATGCGCGTCTTCATCACGCCGTCCTGCAGGTCGCTCGTGATCTGCGACAGGCGCTGGAGCGGCACGGCGAAGGCGGCGTTCTCCTCCGCCCTTGCAAGTTGCAGCAGCTGGTTGCGGGTCAGCACCAGCTCGCTCACCAGCACCATCAGGTCCTCCAGCACCTCCACCGCCACGCGGATGGATTGCGGGGCGCCCGGCGCGCCGCCCTCTGCGGGGGCCGCGGATTCGGCCGCGGGGGCGTCGGTGGCGGCGGCCGGAGCAGGGGCCTCGCCCTTCGCCGTGGCCTCCAGCCGGGCCTTCAGCGGCGCGTCGTCGCCCTCGGGCTCGCTCCCCGTGGCCTCCAGCCCCTCGACGATGGCGCGGATTCGGTCCACCGCGGCGAGGATGGCGCTGACGCCCGCGCCGGTGACGCCCAGCGTGCCGTCCCGCCACAGGCCCAGCACGTTCTCCGCCGCATGGGCCACGCCTTCCAGCCGCGACAGGCCCAGGAAGCCGCAGGTGCCCTTGATGGTGTGGACGGTGCGGAAGACCTCGCTCAGCACCTGGCGGTCGCCGGGGTTGCGCTCCAGCTGGAGCAGCGCGCCGTCCAGGCTTTGCAGCCCCTCGCGCGTCTCGGTGAGGAAATCCACCAGCAGGTCGTCCATGCGAAGCCCTTTCGTGGCGCTCGGTGCGGTCGGCGGGAGGATGCGCCGGCAGGGGTGTAGAAAGCGTGAAGGGGCGTCAGCCGGGGGCGGAGATGCGCAGCGGCGCCGGGCCTTCGCCGGCCGGCAGGGGCAGGGACAGCCTTCGGAACTCGGCCGCCGCCAGGCTGGCCACCCAGGGCGCCAGCACCCAGCGCGGCCCCTCCGCCAGCACGGATTCCAGCGAGTCGCCGGCGACGAGCCGCAGCAGCCCTTCGGGCCAGCGCTGGTCCCGGCCCGAGGCGCGCAGCAGGAAGGCGCCGTCCTCGGCGGCCAGCAGCACCTCGCCGCCGCGGGGCAGGGTCTCGGCGGCCAGCAGGCAGGCGGCCAGCAGCAGGCGGCTGGTGCCGCCGCCCATGGCGGCCGGGCCGGCGCCCAGCACGAAGCGCACCCGGTGGGCCATGGGCGCGCCGCGCAGCGCCTCGCCCAGATCCTCCCAGCCCAGCTCGTCGCCCAGGCCGAAGCACAGGCAGAACAGGCGGTGGCGCTGGCGCAGCTCCACCGCGGCCTCGCTCAGCAGGGCATGGGCCGCCGGGTCGGCCGCCTGGGGCATGATGGCGGTCAGCGTCGAGAGCGGCGAGCCGATGTCGTGGCACAGCCGGGCGGCGACCTGCTCGGCCAGGCGGATCTCGGGGGTCTTCATCACGGCGTTCAATCCTCTGCGATGGCTTGGAGGCCGCCCCTCGCCGGGCAATGATCGGGCCATGCAGAATGCGAGACCCGCTTCCCGGCAGCATGGCGACGAAAGGTTGCCGATCCCTTGTCCGCGCCGGTGACAGACCACGAGCCGGGCCAGCGCGTCCGCCACCCGCAGCGCCCCGACTGGGGCGTGGGCCAGGTGCAGTCCGTCACCGGCGCGCGCGTGACGGTGAACTTCGAGAACGCCGGCAAGGTGCTCATCAACGCCGCCGTGGTGACGCTGGAGGTGGTGGAGGGGTGATGCTCGACGATTGGCGCATCTGGGCCGCGGTGCTGGCGACCTTCGTGGCGGGCGTGCTGCGCGGCTATGCCGGCTTCGGCACCGCCATCCTGCTGGCGCCGGTCTATTCCGTGCTGTGGGGGCCGCGCGCCGGCGTGCCGGTGATGCTGCTGCTGGAGCTCTTCGTCTCGCTCCAGCTCCTGCCGCGCGCGTGGCGCGAGGCGGACACCCGCGTGATGCTGCCGATCGGCGGCGCCGCCTGCCTGGCCACGCCGCTGGGCGCGGTGATCCTGCTGACGGCGGATGGGGAGGCGCTGCGGCGCTTCATCGGCGGCTTCGTGCTGGTCTTCGGGCTGCTGCTGATGTCGGGCTGGCGCTACCACGGCGCGCGGCCGCTGGGGCTGAACCTGGCGGTGGGCACGGCGGCCGGGCTGCTGAAGGGCGCGACGGGGATGAGCGGCCCGCCGGTCATCCTCTACCTGCTGGCGGGCAGGGAGGCGGCGCAGCGGCACCGTGCCAACCTGATCCTGTTCTTCGGGCTGATCTCGGTGGTCAGCGTGCTGGGGCCGCTGGCGGGCGGGCTGGTGACGGCGGCGGTGCTGTGGACGCTGCTGGTGGTGCTGCCGGTGCTGCTGGGCGGGGTGTGGCTCGGGGCGCGGCTGTTCGGCGTCGTCCCCGAGCGGTTCTACAAGCCCTTCGCCATCACGGCGCTGGTGGCGGCGGGCTCGCTGGCGCTGTTCGCCTGAGCCTGGCTACTCGGCGGCCGCCTGGGGCGCGGTGGCGCCGTGCTTGGCGCCCTTCTTCGGTTCGTGCGCCATCCCGTCCATCGCCTTCTGCACATGGGCGCTGAACACGTATTCCGCCGGGCGCTGGCGCGACAGGTCCACCTCCTGCGCCATCGGCCCCTCCGTGCGCGGGCCGCGCAGCTGCGCCGCCACCGCCTTCCAGGGCTTCGTGATGGCATCCATCGCCGCCGTCGCCTCGAAGCCGCTGTGCACCATGCAGTCGGCGCATTTCTCGTAGTTGCCGACGCCGTAGCGGTCCCAGTCGGTCGTCTCCATCAGCTCCTTGAAGGTGGCGGCATAGCCCTCGCCCAGCAGGTAGCAGGGGCGCTGCCAGCCGAAGATGTTGCGCGTGGGGTTGCCCCAGGGCGTGCAGGCATAGGTCTGGTTGCCGGCCAGGAAGTCCAGGAAGAGCGGGCTGTTGCCCATGCGCCACTTCGTCTTGCCCGTGTTGCGGCGGAAGATGCCGCGGAACAGCTCCTTGGTGGCCTGGCGGTTCAGGAAGTGCTTCTGGTCCGGCGCACGCTCATAGGCATAGCCGGGGGAGAGCATGATGTTGTCCACGCCCATCGCCGTCACGTCGTCGAAGAACTTCGCCGTGCGCTCCGGGTCGGCGTTGTTGAACAGGGTGCAGTTGATGGCGGTGCGGAAGCCCTTGTCCTTCGCCAGCCTCAGCGCCGCCACGGCGCGGTCGTAGACGCCCTCCTGGCTCACCGCCCAGTCGTGCTGGGCGCGGTCGCCATCCAGATGGATGTCCCAGATGAAGCGCGGATGGGGCTTGTACTGCCCGATCCGCTTCTCCAGCAGCAGGGCGTTGGTGCAGAGGATGACGATGCGCCCCTGCGCCAGCAGCCCCTCCACCACCTGGGGCATCTCCTTGTGCAGCAGCGGCTCCCCGCCGGCGATGGCCACCACGGGCGCGCCGCATTCCTCCGCCGCGCCCAGGCAATCCTCCACGCTCAGGCGCTTGTTCAGGATGGCGTCGGGGTAGTCAATCTTGCCGCAGCCGGCGCAGGCCAGGTTGCAGCGGAACAGCGGCTCCAGCATCAGCACCAGCGGGAAGCGCCTGCGCCCCAGCAGCTTCTGCTTGACCACATAGGCCGCGACCTTGGCCTGCTGGGAGAGGGGGATGCCCATTCCGTTCCGGTTCCGTCCAAAACCCGTATCCGCCGAGGCGTAGCACGCCCGGAGCCCGCGCGCACCACTCGGGATGCGCCCCACCCCCATGGCCGGCGCATGACGGCCGCGCCGGGTGGACGCGCCCGATGCGCCCCGCCTAGTGTCCGCCCCATGATCCCGCGCCGCATCGCCCTTGCCCTGCCGGTCCTGCTCCTGGCCGGCCAGGCCCGCGCCCATGCCCTCGTCACCGGCTCCTCGCCCGCCGCCAATGCCCGGCTGCCCCGCGCGCCGGCCGAGGCGGAGGTGCGCTTCAACTCCCGCATTGACCCCGCCCGCTCGCAGCTGCTGCTGGCGCCGCTGCGCGAGGGCGGCGGCGGCACGGCCGACGAGCGCGCGCTGGAGCTGCTGCCCGGCGCCGGCGACATGGCCCTGCGCGCCGCGCTGCCGCCGCTGGCGCCCGGCCGCTGGCGGCTGCGCTGGCAGGTGCTGGCGCTGGACGGCCACATCACCCGCGGCGACATCCCCTTCGAAGTCCTCGCCTGATGGAACTCTTCTTCGACCTCTACGGCTTCCTGTCCGTGGTGCTGAAGGCCGGCTCCCTCGCCAGCCGCTCGGCGCTGGTCGGCGGCGTGCTGGCGCTGCTGCTGGTGATGGCGCCCATCGCCCGCGTGCTGCCCGACGGGCAGGCGGCGCTGGCCGGCGCCATGGGCCGACGCGTGCTGCGCCTGGCCGCCTGGTGGACGCTGGGCTTCACCGGCCTGTCCGTGCTGCTGGGCGTGGTGGCGCTGGCCGGCACGCTGGACATCCCGGTGACGGATGCGCTGGGGGCCGGCTTCGTGCTGTCCGGCGCGGGCGTGATGGCGGGCGCGCTGGGCATCGGGCTGCTGGCGCCATCCGCCGCGCCCTCGGCCCGGCGGGGCTGGGCGCTGCTGGGGCTGGCGCTGTTCACCGTGGCCGCCGCGGTGGCCGGGGCGCATGCCATGGCCCGGCCGGAGGGGCGCTGGTGGCTGCTGCTGGCCACCTACGCCCACCAGCTCGGCGCGGCGCTGTGGCTGGGCGGGCTGCCGCTGCTGCTGCTGGCGCTGCGGG
>JBEQBS010000031.1:0-16128 GCA_041639675.1 Rubritepida sp.
AGCCTTGAGACGCTCGCCCCAGTCAGCGATGCTCCCACCGTCAGCCTGCCCGCCGTGGCCGCCTGACCGCGGCCCAACCAGGCCCAGGAGCACATGGCGCTCCTACACCATCACCAGGGACACGACCGTTACGCTCGAGGTCGGCGCCGAAATCAGCGTTGATGCATATGAGGAAGTGCGCCTCCGCCTCAGGCCTCGTGTTCGCCCACGCGTTTCGTAGCCCGAGGGAAATTCACGAACAGCGGTCGCGCGACGGTTCGAACCCGGGTGCACTCCCTCCGCCAGATGCCCGAGGTTTCCCCGGCCTTGCGGGACACACGCTCCTGGTGAGCGCGTGGCCGCGCGCCACAGCCCGGCGCGCCGGCCGCGCCGGGGCCGCCCGCATCAGCCTGCCCGGGCAGCACGATCCAGCGTGTAGGAGGTGACGTAGTCCACCCCGAGCTCCTCCAGCCGGCGCAGCGCCTCCATGTCGCCGTCATGCATGTACACCGCCAGCTTCAGCCCCAGCCGACGGGTGACAAGGCGGAAGGCGATGACGGAATCCTTGAAGTTGGCGATGGGGACGAGCACCCCATCCAGCCCCGCCGCCTGATAGGCGAAGTCGCTGGTCAGCCCGGGCGGGAAGGCGTCGTGCCGCGCCTTCAGCAGCACCACCGCCTCCGGGAAGGCCGCCTTCAGCGCCAGCCCGCCGGCGTTGCTGTGCGTCAGCAGGATGAGGCGCCGGTGGTCGAAGCCGGCCGTGGCGACGCTGCGGCGCAGGGCGCCGACATGGCGCGGGTCGCTGTGGTACATGTCCACCATCACCGGCCCGCGCGCGCCGTTGTGCGCCAGCGCGACCGAGAGCGGGGCGATGCAGGTCGGCTCGCCGCACCAGGGATCCTTGAGCGGGACGCGCCCCAGCTCCTCCGCCGTCAGCCGCGCGACGGGGCCGGACAGGTCGGTGGTGGCGTCGAGCGTGTGGTCGTGGATGAGGACGAGGACATCGTCGCTGCTGAGCTGGACATCGAGCTCGACGCCGTCATAGCCGCGCGCATAGGCCGCATCAATCAGCGGCAGGCTGTTGCCCGGCGGCTGGCGGAACCGCGGATGGGCGATGCGCTGGCCCCAGGCGATGATGGTCGTCCCCCCCCCCCCCCCCCCCCCACCGAACAGCCGCAGGCCCTCGGGCCCGGCGGCCGCGGCGTCCAGGGGGGTCGGGGTGGCGTCAGGCGTCATCGGAACTCCGGCGTCATGGGGTGGCGGGCGGATGATGCCCAACCGGCAAGGGCGTGTCGAGGACGCGGCCCCGTGCCTCAGCCCAGCACCAGCCGCGCGCGCGCCAGATCCTCCGCCGTGTCCACGCCCAGCGGCACGTCGTCCACCGCCGCGGCGTCCACCCGCATCCCCGCCTCGATGGCGCGGAGCTGCTCCAGCTTCTCGCGCCGCTCCAGCGGCGAGGGCGGCAGGGCGACGAAGCGGCGCAGCGCAGCGCGCCGCCAGGCGTAGAGGCCGATGTGGTGCCACAGCGGCCCCTCGCCCCAGGGGGCGGTGGCGCGGGTGAAGTAGTGGCAGCGGAAGCGGCCCGGCGCCCATTCGCTGCCCACCATCTTCACCACCTGGGATGCGGTGCGGTCCTCCGCGCGGTGGATCTCCGCCACCAGCGTGCCCAGCGCCACCTCCGGCGGCTCCATCACCGCCAGCACGGCGCGGATGGCGGCGGGCGCGATGGTCGGCAGGTCGCCCTGCACGTTCACCACCACCTCCTGCCGGCCCTCGGGGTCCAGCGCCTCGATCGCCTCGTGGATGCGGTCGCTGCCCGATTCATGGTCGGCGCGCGTCATCACCGCGCGGCCGCCATGGGCGCGCACGGCCTCGGCGATCTCCTCCGCATCGGTGCAGACCACCACCTCGCCGATCGCGGCTTCCTCGGCGCGGCGCATCACCTGCACGATCATCGGCAGGCCGCCGATCGCGGCCAGCGGCTTGCCCGGCAGGCGCGTCGCCCGCATCCGGGCGGGGATGAGGACCAGCGGCATCAGACGGCCTTGGCCAGCGCGTCGAAGGCCTTGAGGCGGGCGATGAGCGCCGGCATCTCGCGCAGGGGGATCATGTTCGGCCCGTCGCTGGGCGCCCTGTCGGGGTCCTGGTGGCACTCGATGAAGACGGCCGCCACGCCCACCGCCACGGCGGCGCGCGCCAGCACAGGCGCGAACTCGCGCTGGCCGCCGCTGCTGCCGCCCTGCCCGCCCGGCTGCTGCACCGAATGGGTGGCGTCATACACCACCGGCCAGCCGGTGGCGGCCATGATCGGGATGGCGCGCATGTCCGACACCAGCGTGTTGTAGCCGAAGGAGGCGCCGCGCTCGCACAGCAGGATGCGCCCATTGCCGGTGGAGGCGATCTTGCGCGCCACGTTCACCATGTCCCACGGCGCCAGGAACTGGCCCTTCTTCACGTTCACCGCCGCCCCCGTCTCGCCGGCGGCCAGCAGCAGGTCGGTCTGGCGCGACAGGAAGGCGGGGATCTGCAGCACGTCCACCGCCTCGGCCGCGGGCGCGCATTGCTCCGGCGCGTGCACGTCGGTCAGCACGGGCAGGCCGGTGCGCTCCCGCACCTCGGCGAGGATGGCCAACCCCTCGGCCAGGCCGATGCCGCGCGCGGCGTCCAGGCTGGTGCGGTTGGCTTTGTCGAAGGAGGATTTGTAGATCATCGGCACGCCGGCCGCGCGCGCCATCTCCGCGATGGCGGCGGCGGTCTCCAGCGCGTGGCTGCGGCTCTCGATCTGGCAGGGGCCGCAGATGAAGGCCAGCGGCCGGCCCTGGCCGATGGTGAGGTCGCGGATGGGAACGTCGGTCATCGGGGGGTCCTCACAGCACGCCGGCGCGCAGCAGGTCATGGACATGCAGGATGCCCACCGGGGCGCCGGCCTCGGTGACGAAGAGCGCCGTCACCTGGCGCTCGTTCATCCGGCGCAGCGCCTCGGCGGCGAGCGTCGCGGGTGGCACGGTCAGGGGGTTGCGCGTCATCACCTCGGCGGCCGGGCGGGCCAGCAGCCCAGCCTCGCCGGCATTCAGGGCGCGGCGCAGGTCGCCATCGGTGATGACGCCGGCCAGCACCCCGCCCTCCAGCACGCCGACGCAGCCGAAGCGCTTGCCGGTCATGGCGATCAGCGCCTCCGCCAGCGGGGTGGAAGGCGCGCAGAGCGGCAGCTCGGCCGGGCCGTGCATGAGGTCGGCGACGCGGGAGAGCTGCGCGCCCAGCCGGCCGCCGGGGTGGAAGGTGCCGAAATCGTCGGCGGTGAAGCCGCGCCGGTGCAGCAGCGCCACCGCCAGCGCGTCGCCGAGCGCGAGCTGCATGGTGGTGGAGGTGGTGGGCGCGAGGCCCATCGGGCAGGCCTCGGGCATGCGGGGCAGGATCAGCGCCACGTCGGCGGCGCGGGCCAGGGCGCTTTCGGCGCCGGCGGTGATGGCGACCAGCGGCAGGGCGAAGCGCCTGGCATGGGCGATCAGGTCGGTTAGCTCCGCCGTGTTGCCGCTGTTGGACAGGGCCAGCACGGCATCGCCCGGCACGATCATCCCCAGGTCGCCGTGGCTCGCCTCGCCCGGATGGACGAACTGGGCCGGCGTGCCGGTGGAGGCCAGGGTCGCGGCCACCTTGCGGCCCACATGGCCGGACTTGCCCATGCCCGAGACGACGACGCGGCCGGTGGCGGCGGCCAGCGCGGCCACGGCGGCGGCGAAGGCCTCCCCCAGCGAGGCTTCCAGCGCGCGCAGCCCCTCGGCCTCGGCGCGGATCACCGCGCGGCCGGTGGCGATGTCATCCGGGTTCATGGGCAGGTGCCTAAAGCAAATCGTGTGTGGATGCGACCATCTGACAAGCCAAGATGCTACACGGCCACAGCACTAGCCTCAGCTAAGTGAACGCATATGAACGCAGCATCGTCAGCATTACACCCGACCCGTTGGCAGGCGCCGCTGGCCTTCCTGCCAGCGCCTTACGCACCGCAAGCGATGCCGTTGCGCGCGGCAAAAAGGCGCCATTCCGTCCGCATGTGATGCATGCGCCGCCGGAACGGTCCGTAATCGAGGTCGCCGACCCGTTCCATGATCTCCTCAGCGCCATAAGTGCGGTTGAGCACAAGGTGTGGAAGATCGAAAAGTTCGACGAGTTCCAGGGTCCGCATGTCATGCACAAGGAACATCGCCGGAGTACCCGCCAGGATTGCCGCGACGTTGCCGTGAAAACGGGTTCCGACGCTTCGGTTCATCGTCGTCATGCAGCCGATCCATTCGCGGACATTCCAAAACACGCGAAGGCGGTCGCGCCCATACGCCTCGCCTTCTGGATCACCAGACGGCATAGCGAAGATCTCGAGCATCCGCCGGATTCCAGCCTCGGCTTCGGATGCCTGGCCCTGTTGGAGGCGGCTGACGATGCCCAGTTCCACGTCCTCATTCTGCAGGACGTAGTAGCTGTCCAGCCCGACTGCGTGGCGGAACAGACCGTTCTCGGTATCGCGATGAGCAATCGGATTGAATGAGTGCGACCTCACGTTGTTGCTGAAGTTCACGGCGAGGCGGCCGCCGGAGGGCTTGGTCCCCATGCCGTCGATGATATCGTCCGATAGGCCCATCAGCGAAGGGCAACCCGTCAGGCTTACATTCCGGATGCCAATGCGGTCTAGCACTTCCGCAGTGAAGCTGCCCCGCACTCCAATCGAATCAGAGCGATCAGCCAGCAGACGGACCAGCTTCTCCGTCCCAGGCACTAGCGTGAAGTCCCGTGAATTCTTGATCTGCGATCCCAAGCCGAAGCAGAAGATGCGTGCCTTGGTCCTGCGAAGGTAGTCGTACGCAGGAGTCATGTCCGCATGAGGATTCAGGAAGTTCGACGCCGGGACGAAGATGATGTCGAAGCGCTCGTCCAGTTCCTCGGGCGAGAGACGGTCGAAGCTGGGATGATAGCTCTTATCGAGTGCACCGGTGGCGTTGTACAAGCCATTCCCGATAAAAAGGTTGCCCGTGTTTCCGCCAGTTTCATCGAGCAATGCCTGCCAAGAAACTGTAGTGGTGTCCCCATGGGTATAGGCCGGAGCCCCCCAGAAACACACCCTCGCTTCCGGCAGGACAAGCTTTACAGGGGGAATTGCCGTATGTTTCAACTTCGTTTCCTATGCGAGCAAAGTACGTAAACGAACTTCTTCACGAAAGAGCGAAGCTGCTGTGTGGCGGGTTACAGACCAAGGGCATATCGGAGTTCAGCGACGTCTACCTGCGCGTCCGAATATGGTACGCGTCCCTCGAGCGCGCCGTTCGCAAGGTAATGTTGCTGGGCGGAACTCACCTCAGTGGTGCCGTCCTTCAGTGCCTTTGCAACGTCTGGATAGGTCTTGAGGTACCAAACGGCGTCGACGTCGCGCACGCCCCCTTGGCGGCCTTCGAAATAGCCTGTTCCAACAAAATGCACCCGCCCGCTTTCTACCTTCCCGGCACGGATGGCCTGGGCGACATCGGGATTCGCCTGCAGGTAGCTTTCCTCGTCGAACGGCATGCGCGACAGCGCTACCTGGATCAGCAGCCGCAGAAACGCCTTCGGAACCACAGTGAGGCTTTCCGGGGGCTTGGCCCTCGCGGCGTACTCGAGGTGAGTTGACAGGATATTGTAAGGCGGAAGGAACATGGAAAGATTTCTCCTGATTTTTACTAGGAATGATCAATGTTCTTTTTTCTCGATCGAGGATGTTTCGGCTCGGGGGTTTCCTGACCTCGATTCAAGTACGCTTTGACTTCGCGGAGATAGGCAGTCTGCGCCGGAGTTTGGTTGCAACCGATCAGGCTGCTCGCTACCTCTTGGCAGCGCGCGATCTCCCTGAGGTGGCGATCAGCCGCCAGCGCGTGGGTCACGCTTGAGACGTGGCGGCGGTGGACGTTCAGCGGCTTCGACTCGTAAGCGACATGGGCGTCGTGCTCACCCAGCACCTCGAGGTACAAGCGCCAGTCGCCCGCCACCTTGAAGTTGCGAAGCTCCTCTGCGACGGCGTCGAGCGCGCGCAGCAGTGCCTCTCGGCGCCACAAGACGGCACTCACGTTCATAATGAGGTTCTTGACTAGCAAGAAGCGGCCGATGAAGTCGCGCCCGGCGAAGACGCCAGGGTGGGTAAGAGCCCCGTGTTCGACGGTGGCGTAGTAGTGCTTGTAGCTTTCCCATTCGGCGTCACCGTCGCCGGTGACGGTGCGGCTGTCGCTGTAAGCCATGACGGTGCGTGGGTCACTGCCGGCAACGCCCACTAGGCGGGCGATGAACTCAGGGTCGCAGTCGTCATCCGCCTCAGCAATCCACAACCAGTCGCCCGTCGCCATCTCCGCGGCCTTGCGCCACTGTGCGAAAACCGAGCCGGAATTGGCTTCGTTCGGCACTAGCTGGATGTCGCGGTGCCATTCCGCGGCGATGCGGGGGATGATGTCGAGGCTATCATCGGTGGAAAGGTCGTCGAGCACGAGGATCTCGTGCACCGGGTAGGTCTGGCGGAAAATGCTGCCCAGGCGCTGCGGCATGTAGCGCGCGTAGTTGTAATTGGGCACGGCGACGGAGACGCGCGCCGCCTCGGGCAGCGCCATGCGCATCAGCCCATCCACGTATGCGGGAAAGCGGTAGGAACGCTCTACCAGCGCTGCGCGGGCAGAGGC
The DNA here is from genome assembly GCA_041639675.1 of Rubritepida sp. Lineage (GTDB taxonomy): Bacteria > Pseudomonadota > Alphaproteobacteria > Acetobacterales > Acetobacteraceae > Roseococcus. Next base: position 6,666 of record JBEQBS010000031.1, read on the forward strand.
ATCCGGGTCAGGGCCCGGCCGCGCCAGTGCGGTCTTCAGGGCGACAGCCATGGCGGCGCTGTCCGCGAAGGGCACCACGTCTCCCAGCCCCGTCTCGCTCAGCATTTCAGGGATGCCACCGGAGCCCTCGAAGGCGATCACGCGCTTGCCCAGCGACATGGCCTCCAGCGCTACCGTGGGGAAGGGGTCCTCACGCGAGGTCAGCAGGAAGGCGTCTGCTGCGGCGTAGGCGGGGGCGATATCGTCGAGCTGACCCGGCGTATGGAGGGTGCCGGCCGCACGCGCACCGTCCAACTCGCGCTCCAACCAATGGTCCAACTCGGCGGCAATCTTCCCGGCCCAAACGAAATGGACCGGCTCGTCGGTCTGGCACATGCGCCACACCTGGAGGAAGAGGTCGAAGCCCTTGCGCAGGTCGGCATAGCCGACGCCCAGCGCCACCGGCGCGCTAACCGGGATGCCAAGCGCGTCACGGAAGCGCGCCGAAGCCGCCGGGTCAGCCGCGAAGGTCTTGTAGGCGCCCTGCGGAAACACCAGTGCTTCGCCGGACGGCTCTTGCCCCGCCAGCCGGATGACAGAATCGCGCACCACTCGGGCAGGAAAGACCACGCGCCGCGTATGGGCGAAGGCCGAGCGCAGCACAGGGGCGAGGTTGCGCTCACGCAACAGCTGCGGCAGCTCGTGCACAAGCAGCACCTCGGGCGTGATACTGGCCGCGACCAGCGCGGGCGCGAGCCGTGCGGCGACGCTGGTGTTGACTAGCGCCTTGGCGAAGCCCCGCCCCTCCAGAGCGCGCAGCGTCGCCACCGGGTCCGCACCGGCGGGCAGCACCGTCACGGGCGCGACGTCACGGTAGCGCGGTTCCATCGGCCCACCCTCGAGCAGCAGGAACTCCACGCGCAGACCGTGGGCGCGGCGCAGTTGTTGGCCGATGGAAAGCAGTAGCTCCTGCGCACCGTGCGGGTGCGCATCGTGCCCGACCAGCAGCAGACCCTGCGTAGGCGCTTCCGAAGGCAGCAGACCCGCGACGGCGCGGCCTGTAGCGTTGAGATAGGCCGCGCCCCAGTGGAGGTCTGGCTCCAAGTAGGCGCCCTCGCACCACTCGTTCCACGCGTTGACGCATACGAAGGCCTCGCCGAAGGCCGGGCGCTCCTGCGCCAACGCGACGAGGCGGGACAGCCATGCGCCATACTTCGCCGGGGTGGAGCCGGTGATGACCAGCCCGGCGCCCTGTCGCCGCGCGTCGTTGTCCCAGGAGGGGCAGGCGCACTTGATGAGCGGGAAGTCGGGCGCTTTCTCTTCCAGTGAGGCGGCGACGAGTCCGTCGTAGGAATGAATGGTTCCGGTGAACTCGGGGTCTAGGATCTCGTATTCCTTGTTGGAAGGCGGGACCTGCTGAACCAACTTGTGTGGCGGGAATTCGACGGCGCCGTCTAGACCAAATTCGCGCGGGTCGGTCGCCCCGAAGCCCTGCGCCATGACGAAGAGCGGGTCCTCGCCATGCGCCTCGCGCGCCATCGCGCGCCAGCGCTCCACCCGCGCCGCGCAGTCCGGGATGATGCCGGGGCGGTAGACGAAGAGCAGCGGCCGCCCGCCGGCGCGGATGTAGCGCGGGTCGCGGAAGTGGCGCGCGAAGTCGGCCAGCATCGCCGCGTCGTCCTCGTCGCGGTAGTCCTGCGAGATCAGGACCTCGCTTTCCTGCCCGTCCCAGCGGCGCGTCCAGTTCTCGTTCGCCCACATCAGGGCGAAGGGCAGCTCCACCGTCGGGTCGCCCAGCAGGCGGTCCACCGGGCCGTCCATCAGCCGCTTGCCGTTGAACCAGTAGTAGTAGAACACGAAGCCGTGCAGCCCGGCGTCGCGCGCCATGCGCGCCTGGCGGCGCAGCGTCTCCGTGCCGTCCTGCGCGTCCAGCCCGTAGAAGCCCAGGTCGCGCGGGACGCGCGGCTGGTAGTGGCCGGCGAAGCGCGGCAGGCCGCGCGGCAGGTTCGTCCACTCGGTGAAGCCCTTGCCCCACCAGGCGTCGTTCTCGGCGAAGGCATGGAACTGCGGCAGGTAGTAGGCCAGCACCTTGGCCTGGCGCGGGGCGGAGGGCGGCAGCGGCGCCACCTCCTCGAATTCCGGCGCCGGCTTCGTCCAGTGCTTCACCTCGCGCGGGATGGAGGCTTCCTCGGCCGGCAGCCGGCCATGGATGCCCGGCTGCCCGCGATGCGCCACCCAGTGCCAGAAGGGGTTCTCCCCCGTCGCGCCGTTCAGGTAGCGCTTGGCATACCAGCGCCCGTCGAACTCGGCCGAGGGGTCGCGCCCCTCGCGCCAGCCGGCGTTGATGTAGTGCTCGAACAGGTCCACCCGCGCGGCCACCACGTCGGGGTTGTGGCGGGCGTAGAACTCGGCGTCGAATTCCGGGATGGGGCTGACCGTGCCCTCCAGCCGGTGGCGCAGGTAGTGGGCCAGCGGGGATTCCCCCTCCGCCAGGCCATGCTGGCCGGCGTACCAGCCGGGGACGAAGACGGCGCAGGGCCGGCGCCCCTCCGCCTCGCCATGGCGGATGTAGTGGACCAGCGGGTTCATGCCCGCCGCGCCGACATCCGGGTTCTGCTCCAGGTAGAAGGCGGTGTCGAAGAAGGGGTTGGGCCGGCGCCCCTCCTTCCAGCCGAAGTTCACGTAGTGGTCGAGCGGATCAATCCCCGCCTCGGCAAGGTCCGGGTAGGCGGCGGCCTGGAAGGCCTCGTCGAACAGGCCGCTGGCGCGGATCACGTCCGCGGCGTCGCGCGCGGCGTCGAAGCCGTCGGCGGGCGGCACCGCCGCCTGCGACACGTCCCCGATCCCCGTGCGGGCCTCCGGCTCGTCGGACGCAGCGAGGCGCAGCAGGAACTCGGACATGCGGGCCTTTCCGGAGGGGCTGCGGTGTTTACCGTCGGTGATCGGACGCTACTGCAACGCACCATGGCATGCAAGCGAGCCGCGCCACCCGTCCGCCCCGCGACGGGGAAGGCGCCGTCAGGCCGCCGGCCGGCCGATGGAATGGTAGTCGAGCCCCGCCTCACGCATCGCCGCCGGGTCCCACACGTTGCGCAGGTCGAGCACGACGCGCCCGCGCATCGCCGCGCGCAGGCGCTCGGGCGCGATGGCGCGGAACTCGTTCCATTCGGTCAGCAGCAGCAGCGCGTCGGCGCCCTGCGCCGCCTCCAGCGCGTTGCGGGCGTACTCCACCCCCTCGGGCAGCAGCTGGCGGGCGAAGGGCATCCCCTCGGGGTCGAAGGCGCGCAGCCGGGCGCCGGCCGCGTGCAGCAGGGGCAGGATGGTCAGCGCCGGCGCGTCGCGCATGTCGTCCGTCTCGGGCTTGAAGGTCAGCCCCAGCACGGCGATGGTCTTGCCCGCCACCGCGCCGCCGCAGGCCGCGGCCACGCGCTCGGCCATCGCGCGCTTGCGCGCCTCGTTCACCGCGATGGTCGTCTCCACCAGGCGCAGCGGCGCGCCCAGCTCCTGCGCGGTGCGCGCGAAGGCCAGCGTGTCCTTGGGGAAGCAGGAGCCGCCGTAGCCCGGCCCGGCATGCAGGAACTTGCGGCCGATCCGCCCGTCCAGCCCGATGCCGCGCGCCACCTCCTGCACGTCCGCCCCGGCCTTCTCGCACAGGTCGGCCACCTCGTTGATGAAGGAGACCTTCATGGCGAGGAAGGCATTGGCCGCGTACTTGATGACCTCCGCCGTCTCCAGCGCCACCACCATCACCGGCTTCTCGATCAGGTAGAGCGGCCGGTAGAGGCGGCGCAGCACCTCCGCCGCGCGCGCGCCGGCCGCGCCTTCCTCCACCCCCACCACCACGCGGTCGGGGCGCATGAAGTCGGCGATGGCCGCGCCCTCGCGCAGGAATTCGGGGTTGGAGGCCACGGCGATGTCGAGCTCCGGCCGGGCCTCGCGCACGATGGCCTTGATGCGCCGCCCGGTGCCGACCGGCACGGTGGACTTGGTGACCAGCACCAGCGGCCCGCGCGCGGCGCGCGCCACCTGCTCGGCGGCCGCGAAGACGTAGCTGAGGTCGGCATGGCCGTCGCCGCGCCGGGTCGGCGTGCCCACCGCCAGGAAGACGGCGTCCGCCTCCGCCACCGCCTCCTCCAGCGCCGTCGAGAAGGCCAGCCGCCCCTCGCGCACGTTGTCGGCCACCAGACGGTCCAGGCCCGGCTCATAGATCGGCATGCGCCCGGCGCGCAGCGCCTCGACCTTCGCCGCGTCGCTGTCCACCAGGCGCACCTCGACGCCGAACTCGGCGAAGCAGGCCCCCGAGACGAGGCCGACATACCCGGCGCCGATGATCGCGATCCGCATCCCTGTCTTCCCTTCGCAGTCCCGCGGGGGTTTAGGGCAGAACGCGCGGCGGCGGAATCATCCCCGGGGCCGCGTCAGGGTTCGCGCAGGCCCTGCACCAGGTGGGGCATCACGCGCTCGAAGAAGTAGCGCAGCGGCGTGCGCTCGCCCACGATGATGTCCGCCTGCACGGGCATGCCGGGCAGCAGGCGGGAATCGGGCGGCAGGTCCCGCAGCCGGAACTCCTCCATGGAGATGCGTGCGCGGTAGAAGCGCGGCTGCCCCCCCGCCGCGGCGCCGGTGGCGCCGTCGGCGGGCAGGCCCTGGGTGGTGTTCTGCGAGACGGACAGCACGCGCCCCTCCACCGTGCCGTGCCGCACGAAGGGGAAGCTTTCCAGCTTGATGGTGACGCGGTCGCCGACGCCGACGAAGCCCAGGTCGCGCGGCTCGATGGAGGCCTCGACCTCCAGCCGGGCGTCCAGCGGCACCAGCGTCACCAGCATCTCGCCGGGGGCCAGCACGGCGCCGAGCGAGGACTTGCCGATGTCGAGCACCACGGCATCCACCGGCGCGCGCATCTCGATCAGGTCCCGGCGCAGCTGCGCCTTGGACAGCGATTCGCGCACGTCCGACAGGTCGCGGCGCTTCAGCGCCAGCTCCTGCACCACCTGGGCGCGCCAGTTGCCCAGGTAGGCGTCGAGGTCGGCGGCGGCGGCCGCGAGGTCGCGCTGGGCGCCGCGGATCGTGCCCTCGGCGTTCGCGATGCCGCGCTGCACCTCCAGGCGGTTGTCGGTGGCCACCAGGGAGTTGAGGCGCGACCCGACCTGCACGCGCTCCAGGTCGCGGCGCATCGTCTCGATCTGCCCGGCGATCTGCGCGCGCTGGGTGAGCTGCGCCAGCTCCGCCTGGGAGCGCTGGATGCTTTCCTGCAGGGAGCGGATGCGCTGGGCGAAGGCCTCGGTGCGGAACTGCCGCTCGGCCTGGCGCTGCGCGAAGATGGCGGCCTGCAGGGCGCTGTGGGTGTCCTGCCCGGGCGGGAAGGGGCGGTCGGCGGCCTCCGCCTCCAGCCGGCCGACCTCGGCCCTCAGCGCCGCCTCCTGCGTCGTGAGCGCCGAGGCGTCGGCGCCGGCGAAGGTGGGGTCGAGGCGCGCGATCACCTCGCCGGCCCGCACCGTCTGGTTCACGCGCACCTCGAAGGAGCGGACGATGGAGGTTTCCAGCGGCTGGACGAGGATGTTGGGCCTGGTGCTGACCAGCTGCCCGGCCGAGGACACGACGCGGTCAATCGGCACGGCCGCGGCCACGCCGATCGCCGCCATCACCCCGAGCAGGAGGAGGGGAACCACGCGCCGCGCCAGCACGCTGGCCGGCCGGTTGATCTCGGCCTCGGTGGGGGAGACGAACTCCAGCGTGACGAGGTTGACCCCCTCCTCGCCGGCCGGGGCGCCGCGCGTCATCGGGAGAGCTCCTGCGCCACGCGGTTCTGCTGGGTCCAGAGCTGGCGGTAGATGGGCGAGGCCGCCACCAGCTCCGCATGGGTGCCCTGCGCCGTCAGCTCCCCGCGGTCGAGCACCAGGATGGTGTCGGCATCCACCAGGGAGGACAGGCGGTGGCTGACCACCACCACCGTGCGGCCGCGCGCGAGGCGGCGCAGGTTGGCGTTCACCACCGCCTCGCTCTCGGGGTCGAGCGCGCTGGTCGCCTCGTCGAGGATGAGGATGGGCGGGTCGGTCACCACCGCGCGCGCGATGGCCAGGCGCTGCTTCTGCCCGCCCGACAGGTTGGGCGATCCCTCCTCGATCATCGTCTCGTAGCCGCGCGGCAGGCGCTCGATGAACTCCTCCGCGCCCGCCAGGCGGCAGGCGGCGATCACGCGCTCGAAGGTGATGTCGGGCCGCCCCGCGGCGACGTTGTCGCGGATCGTACCGCGGAACAGGAAGTTGTCCTGCAGCACCACGCCGAGGTTGCGGCGCAGGTGCGCGAGGTCCATCTCGCGCATCTCGATGCCGTCGAGCTTCACCAGCCCGCTGTAGCCGCCGTTCAGCCCCTGCAGCAGCCGCGTGATCGTGCTCTTGCCCGAGCCCGAGCGCCCGACGAGGCCGATCACCGAGCCGGCCGGCACGGCGAAGCTGACGTCGCTCAGCGCCGGGTTGAGCGCGCCGGGGTAGGAGAAGGTCACATCCTCGAAGGCGATGGCCCCGCGCAGGGAGGGCCGCACGCCGGACTGGCCCGCCGGACGCTCCGGCGGGTGGTTCAGCACCGCCGAGGCCTCGGCCAGCGCCATCTTCACGTCGGAGAACTGGTGCAGCACCTGCGAGACGGAGACCAGCGGCGAGGCGACGCGCTGCGACAGGATGATGAAGGCGAAGAGCGCGCCGATGCTGAGCGAGCCGTTGCCCGAGAGCAGCATCCAGGTGCCCAGGATCATCGTGCCGAAGTACATCCCGCGCTCGAAGGGCGTGCACAGCGTCTGCAGCTGGTTGGACACGCCCAGCAGCCGCGAGTGCGTGCGCATCGAATCCGCGAGGTTGCGGTTCCACTGGCTGCCCTGCTGCCCCTCGATCGCCAGCGCCTTGACGGTGCGGATGCCCTGCAGCGTCTCGATCAGCGTCACCGCCTTGGCGCGGTCGGCCACCACCACCTCGGCGGTCGCGCGCTGCAGCGGGCGGGTGTGGGCGAGCACGACCAGCAGCAGCACCAGCCCCAGCCCCAGCACGAAGAAGGAGAGCGGCACGGAGATGAGGAACATCACCGGCAGGATCGCCACCAGGGTCAGCGTGTCGAGCAGGGCGCGGAACAGCGGGCCGGTCAGGAAGTCCCGCACGCGGTAGGTCTGGAACAGGCGCGACTGCGTCTCGCCCGTCGGCGTGCGCTCGAAGTAGTCCAGCGGCAGGCCCAGCAGGCGCTGCATCACCAGCAGGTTGATCCGCCCGTCGAGCCGGCGCGACGCCACCGCCGTCAGGTGGCGCTGCGCCCAGCCCAGGAAGCACTCGAAGACGATGATCCCCGCCGCCATCAGCGCGAGGATGGTGAGGGTGGACCAGGACTGGTAGAGCAGCACGCGGTCGGTCAGCTGCATCAGCATCAGCGGCGGCAGGATGGTCAGCACCGACAGGACCAGCGCGGCATAGGCCATGTTGCGGAACAGCGCCGCGTCGTGGCGCACCGCCTCCATCAGCCAGCGCACGCCGAAGGGCAGCTGCGGCGCCGCCGCGTGGCGGGGTGCCAGCACCACGCCCGCGCCCAGCCACAGCCCTTCCAGCCGCGCCCTGTCCACCGCGATGGGCTCGCGCCCCGGCTCCAGCGGGTCCCGCATGAGCAGGGCCGAGCCGTCGGCCGAGGCGCCGGCGATCAGGGCCGCCCCGTTGCCCTTCAGCAGCACCATCGCCGGCGCGCCCGAGCGCGCGAGGCGCAGCGCATCGGCCCAGCGCAGCGCCAGGGCCTTCGCCTCCAGCCCGGCATCGGCCGCGCAGCGGATCAGCGCGGGCGCGTCCACCTCCGAGGCGGCGGAGAGCGCGAGGAGCACGCGCCCCTCCATCACCACGCCGGCCTGGCCCGCCATCACCCGCAGCGCGGCCGGCCGCGGCGCCAGGGCCGCCGCCTCGACGGCGCCACTCATCTCGTTCATCGCCGCCTGCCGCCCGTCATAACCATCGGTTAGCATGCGGCACTGCGGCAGGGCAAACGAAACGGGTCCTCGCCCGGGGCGCAGCCCCTTGTCCATGCAGGATCTTCACCTGCCCGTAAGCTTCCCCACCGGCGCCGCCCGCCCTGCTTCCTGCCGCGGCCCTTTCCGGTGCGTACATGCGTCCCCACCGGGCTGGCCCCCACCCGCAGCCCGATGCGCGCAAGGGGTGCGCGCCGGGCTTTCCAGGGGACGCAACGGCGCGGCGTGAAGGACGGCATGAGGAATGCTCATGCCAACCCGGCGGCCGGCGGGCGCTACAACCGGCCGCGAAGGAACCCCGCATGGACAACCCGCCACTCCTCCTGGCCGCCGCCAAATGCTCCCGCCCCCGGCGGGCAGGGCTGGAACGCATCGTCCCGCACATGAACGGCCTGCGATGATGCAGACCTTGCTGTCGCCGCGCTCCGTCGCGCTGGTAGGCGCCTCGGACGACCCGGCCAAGACCGCCTCGCGCCCGCAGCGCTTCCTGCGCGCCGCCGGATGGGGGGGGCGCATCCTGCCCGTCGCCCGCCGCGCCAGCGTGCTGGGCGAACCCGCCTTCCCGTCCCTGGACGCGCTGCCGGAGCGGCCGGACCATGCCTTCATCCTGCTGCCCACCGAAGGCGCGATGCAGGCGGTGGCGGATTGCGTGCGGCTGGGCATCCCGGCCGTCACCGTGCTCGCCGGCGGCTTCTCCGAAAGCGGGCCGGAGGGCGCGGCGCGGGAGGCGGCGCTGCGCGAGGCGCTGCGCGGCTCCTCCACCCGGCTGCTGGGGCCCAACTCCATCGGCCTGGCCCACCTGCATGACGGGCTGGTGCTGACCGCCAACGCCGCCTTCGCCGAGGCGCCCCTGCCGAAGGGCGGCCTCTTCGTCGCCTCGCAGAGCGGCTCGATGATCGGGGCGCTGATGTCGCGCGGCAAGGCGCGGGGGCTGGGCTTCTCCGCCCTCGTCTCCGTCGGCGCCGAGGTGGACCTGGATGTGGGCGCGGTGGGCCTGGCCGCGCTGGAGGATGGCCGCAGCGAGGCCGTGCTGCTGTTCCTGGAAACGCTGCGCGGCGCCGATTCCCTGCGCCACTTCGCGAAGGAGGCGGCGCGGCGCGGCGTGCCCGTGGCGGCCTACAAGCTCGGCCGCTCGGCGGAGGCGGCGGAGCTGGCGCAGTCCCACACCGGCGCCCTGGCCGGCGAGGACGACCTGGCCGCCGCCTTCCTGGCCGATTGCGGCATCGCGCGCGTCGAGACGCTGGAGGGGCTGCTGGAGGCCCCGGCCCTGCTGCGCCGCCTGCCGATCCGCGCCCTGCGCCGCCAGCCGCGGGTGGGCGTCGTCACCACCACCGGCGGCGGGGCGGCGATGGTGGTGGACCAGCTGGGCCTGCGCGGCGTCACCACCGTGCCGCCGGGACCCGGCACCTGCGCGGCGCTGGCCGCGGCGGGCATCGAGGGCGGGGGCGGGCGCATCCTGGACCTGACCCTGGCCGGCACCAAGCCGGCGGTGAT